>JALOMZ010000350.1 GCA_025455205.1 Chitinophagaceae bacterium
GAATTGAGTTCACCCAGCATGTCGTTGAGCAATACACGGATATCCTGCCGGGAATTCACATGAGGCAGGAATTTGGCATAGCGGCTTCTTATGGCTTTCCAGTCGAGGCCGCGGAAGCTGTCGTCGTAGAAATTTTCCTCCATCTGTGCCCAGGCCTCTTCAAACATCTGGCTGAACTCGGCGGCCAGGTTGCGGCGGAACACATAGCTGATGGAAACGGGTTCCAGCTTGTTGGCGTCGAGGTTAAGTTTGGCAATGCCGACGCGCGTGAGCACGAAGTACTTGTCGCCAGCCCGGGCAAACTCAGAGATGCCGGATTCAGACCCCTGTATCTTTTCCGTCTTTGGGGCTTCAAATGGCTCAAATACGGTTTTGAACAATGCGGGCCGGCCTTCATCGTGGTTGCTCAGATACAGTACGGTTTGTTTATCGCCCTTCTGCAGTATGGTCACCAGGTATTGGCTGCCAGCCTCCGGACCTACAGGCATCATGCGTTCCATGAAGCGATGGGTGTCAATGACCAGGGACGCCAGGCTGTCTTTTTTGGCAGCAGTATCTTTCTTCTCTTCCCGGAACAATTCGTCGTAGCGGCTCATGCGGTATGGGTCGTCCCATTTCTCAAGCGGCACACGGTAGATCTTTGCGGGATTCATGCCGAACGGATAAGAGGGCCTGAGGGGGTTGCTCACAAAGTAGAGGTATTTGCTGTCGGGGCTCCACATGGGATCGGATTCTGTAACGCCCGTATTGCTGAGGTTGGTTGTTTTTCCGCTTTTCAGATGGTATACCATGATGTCGGTTTCAAAATCGCGGTAAACATTGAATACCAGGTATTCATCGTTGGGGGAGAACCAGGGTGTGGAGCCGCGGTTGCCCCAGATCTCATCGCGCACAATGGTCTTCAGCTCGAGGGTTTTGGTGTCCAGCAGTTTCACATCGCCGCGCCCGCTGATATAGGCGGCCTGGCTGCGCTTGCTGTTAAGTGAGAGGAAGCGCGCATTGGCGTTGTCGCGCGATATTTCGCGGATGCCAGTGCTGCCATCGGCGCTGATGCTGTAAACATTGTAATATCCGTTGCGTGTTTGCAGGAACAACAGGGTTTTATTGTCACCCAGCCATTTTACCTCCGACACCCTTTCGGCACTGCCACGGTCCAGCTTGCGTACAAATTTTCCTTCTGCATCGCTCACAAACAATTCGCCCCGGCTTATGAATGCCAGTTTTTTGCCGTCGGGCGACACATCGAAGGCGGTTATGTTACCGGTTACGTTGAAGTCGATGTCTTTGGGCAGCAGGTGATTGCGGGTGATGGTGACGTTCACCTTCTCCGTCCGCTGGCTGGCCGCATCGTAGAGGTGCAGCTGGTAGTCTCTTTCAAACACCACGCGGTTGCCTTTTGCATTCACCGATGGCCATTTGATGGAAGTGCTGAATCGGGTTAGTGGCTTCTTTTGGCCCTGGTCAATGGTATAGAGGTTGTATTCGCCGTTGGCTTCATCGCTGATGAAATACACCTTTCCGTTTTGATCGAGGGTATGTGCAAAATCCTTACCGGGATAGGTGGTGTATTTCCGGAATGATTTGGATTGCGGGTTCCACGACTGGATATCTGGTGCAAAAGCGCCTTTGTAGCGTTTGCGATAGGCCTGGCTGGTGCTTTCCAAGCTGTCGGTGAAGAAGATCTCTTTGGTAGTGGGGTGTTCCCACAGGTTGTGGTCGTAGCTGAAATAGTAATCGCCCAGCACCCGGGCGGGGGTGCCACCTGTGCGGCTTACTTTGTAGCCTGCCTGCCGGCTGTCGCGGTTACTGGTGAAATAGATTTGCTGGCTGTCCCAGCTCCAGCTGTCCACTTCGTCGTTGCTGCTGTGCCAGGTAAGCTGCCGGATCTCGCCTCCCTGGAAGGGCATCACAAATACATCGGCGTTACCAAACTGGCGGCCGGTGAAGGCAATCCACTGCCCATCGGGTGATACGCGGGCATGGGTTTCATAGCCCGGCATGGCCGTGATGCGTGCGGCGTTGCCACCAGATGCCGGCACTTTCCAGAGATCCCCTTCATAGCTGAAGAGTATGGTTTGTCCATCGGGACTGAGGGTTGGGTAAGAAAGGAAATAGGGCTCCTGCGGTGATTGTGCCATGGCCATGCTGCAGCAGCAAAGGCTTGCCCAAAGTAGTAGGTTCTTCATGTACCTGCGGTTTAATGGCTGAAAATACGGCTCGCTGCCTTAAGGTGCAGGCCGTTCGTCCTAAAATAGCACAGGATGTTTGCAGGGGTTGTTTTATCACCGGCCTCATGGAAACAGAGCAATTCCTGTATTTTCAGCGTCTTATCTCAAATTTCCAATGCATATGAAAAGAATAGTATTTGTCTGGTGTGTGCTGCTGCTGTTGCCGGCAACCCGGCTGCTGGCACAGGTGAAAGATTCGATGGTGGTGGCTGCCATTGTGCAGGAAGCCACCCGCAATTCTCAATTGGAGGTCCTGGCGCATGAGCTGATGGATGGCATTGGTCCCAGGCTGGTGGGCTCTCCCAAGATGCAGCAGGCGCACGATTGGGCGGTGGCCAAATACGGCAGCTGGGGCATTGCAGCCCGCAATGAGCAATGGGGCGAATGGCGTGGCTGGGAGCGTGGGGTTACCCATATAGACATGGTGGCTCCCTGGGTGAAAACACTCGAGGGCACACAACTGGCATGGAGCCCGGCTACCGGCGGTAAGGCGGTGGTGGGGGAATGCATCATCATTCCGGATGTGGCAGACTCCCTGGCTTTTCAGCAGTGGCTGCCCAATGCCAAAGGAAAGTTTGTGATGATATCCATGATGCAGCCCACCGGCAGGCCCGATTACAACTGGGAGGAATTTGCCCTGAAGGAATCTTTCGAGAAGATGAAAAAGGAACGTAGCGCCATGCAGGAGGCCTGGCGCAAGCGGCTGGGCAAAACAGGCCTCAGCAGCAAGCAGCTGGCCCTGGCCCTGGAGAAGGCCGGTGCTGCGGGCATAGTGGCATCCAACTGGTCGAACGGGTTTGGTGTCAACAAGATCTTTGGCGCCAGCACCACCAGGATCCCCACGGTTGATATTGCCCTGGAAGACTATGGGCTTCTGTATCGCCTGGTGCAGTCGGGCAAGGCGCCCAGGATCAGC
>JALOMZ010000033.1 GCA_025455205.1 Chitinophagaceae bacterium
ACACCGGCCAGATCAGAACCGCCCATGTCCAGCAGTTTCTTCACCTGGGCACCAAAGAGGTTCACGGAGATGTTACCGGGAGTGGTATTGGGAGCAGACTGGATACCGGCGTTGTAGTTAATGATATCAGTGAATGGTGCACCCGGCTTGATGGTGCTCAGGGCAATTCCTATCGGGCTGAAGGGGCCGGCCTTGGTGGCCACATCAATGGGGCCGGGGTTGGTTACATAATACGGGTTGGCGTCGGCCAAAGAGGGGGCACCAAGATCCCCTGTGCCACTATTTGGTGCATAGGGTTGACCTACATTGGCAACCGGGGCTGAGGCCGTAATATTGATTTCAAATTCAGGATTCACATAAGTACCGCTGCCAACAGGCTGTTCTACCTGGTTGGCAATCAGGTCCAGCAGGTAGTTTCCATTAACATCAACCTGAGTCTTGGCTGCCAGGTTTCCGGCATTAGGGCCGTTCTTGTAGGTGGCGGCTACCCAGAAGCCAGTGGCGGGTGCTTCAACACCGTTTTGTTCTTTGTTGCCGTCGTTGTCGAACCAAACCTTGCCCGACACCTTTTGGTGCACATTCTGGAAAGGTACGCGGGAGGCTGAAACGATCCAGTACGTGGGGTTTTCGGTGGTGGTACGCACAAAAGTGGGTACATAGCTGGCGGTGTTGACAGGCGCCTGGGCGCTCCAGTTGGTGGCCAGGAACTGCTGCTTGGCTCCGGGAGGCACCATCATGTTAACGATGGGGGCGCCCATGAATTTGTTGGTGGACACCGGCTTGGTGCCAGGGCTGTCAACCAGACCAGAGATTTCAGTGATCCGGTCGCGGGTGAACATGCTGAAATGGAACAGCAGGTCGCCTGTGGCGATAGGGGTGGGATCGCTGGAGAGGGTGCTGATGTTGTTTCCCTTGTTGCTGAGCAGGGAGTTGAGGATGCCGGTTACCTGGCTCACATAACGAAATGGCACGGCTACCAGGTAATAAGAGCCGGAAGGCCTTGCAGACCAGGCAATGTCTACTGTTGCAAATGTGTTGGCGGTGACATTGGCAGCCTGCAGTTGCGCTTCACTCATGGTGAAAACGGCCACTGATGCTTTGGTAGGTACATCCGGAAAAGAGTTGCTCAGCGAATTTGCCTGCACACCCCCAATGGATATGCTGGTAGGGTATCCTACGGAGCTGTTGAATTCGCCCATGTAGAAGAACAGCACGTAGCGGTTTTCGCCGGTAGCAAAGCTGGTTTTAAATGTGTTGGCTACCGAGGTGGGAGCTGCGTTGCTGGCAAATTCGCCTGCAATGAGGTCGATTTTGTCTTCGCGTTGTACCTGGGCAAAGGACTGGGCAATAGCGAACAGTCCCACTGCGAGAGTGAAGAGCTTTTTCATGTGGTTGTTTTAAGGGTTCAATGAATGACAGGTGAGAGCGCCTGTAAATCTTTGGGGTAGAGTTTTTGTCTAAGGGTTCAGGGTTTAAGGTCTGCGGTTTAGGGTTTAAATCAGTTCAAGTCTATATCAGGCCATATTGCTACAGCATGGATATAAGGGTTGGTTTCAGGGGCATGCACCATGCAGTACAGACCACTGGAATTCAACGGCAGTAAGTGTTTAAACCTGAAGGTGTAAATCCGAAATCGTGAAACTGTTGTTGGGCAGTTTCTTAAGGGTTTGTAAGGAAGGGTTTACTAACTCAGGGTTGTTGGGTTGGAGAAGTAATCAGCTTAGGGTTTGCTTATCGCTTCTGAGAACAAAAATACTACAAGAAATCAAATTTGCAACATCAATAGCAACGACTTTAATGTTCAATCATTGTTTTCCACAATTGAAAAATTTTTGTGAATTGTAAATCAATTACTTGTGAAATGTACCGGAAAAAAGATTCTTGATAAATGTCAAAAAAATCTTTGTTGGAGCATTGAATCCAGGCTTTCTGCACCGGCTATTTATGTATATAAAAGGGGCCAAAGGCTGGTTGTTTTCATGCTGTATGCCAGATCCCGGGCAATTGAGCCGGCTAAAAAAAGGGGCCGTCCGGCAAGGACAGCCCCAGGTGCTCTCTCTTTCACCTTGTGGCCCTTAATGCATAACCACTATTTTCCCTTGTAATAAGGTTTCATTGCCTGCTACCTGTACCAGGTAGGTGCCATTGGGCAGCCTGCCCAGTCCTTCGATAGCCAATGTGCGGCTTCCTGCCTGTAAAACGGCCGGCCATTGCATTACGGCCTGTCCGTTGCTGTTCAGGATCCTGATGGTGACGGCCTGGCCAAACCGGCTGTTCAGTTGTATCCAGGCCTGGTTGTTGGCTACTGTGGGGGCAATTTGCATGCCGCTGAGGCCGGGCAGCCGGGTATACCAGGTATTGCTGAAGAGGGTGCTGCCGCTGGTTTTTACCAGGGCTATGCGGTACCAGGCTTCGGCCTGCTGTATCCCCTTGAGGGCATCGGTGAACTGCCGCTGGTTGGCGGCCATATTCAGGATGCCAATGGGAGCGAAGTCTTTGCCGTTGATGCTGCGTTCTATGCGATACTGGCCATTGTCTTCGCTGCCGGAGAGTTGCCACTGCAAAACTACCTGTCCCTGCTGTTGGTTGCCGCTGAGGGTGATGCCGGTGGCCGGCAGGATGATGCTGAAGTTCACCTGGCCGGGCACAGGGCTGGTTGCACCTGCCTCGTCCATGGCAGTGTATTCAAAGAAGCCGGTAAATGTGCCGTCGCCGGTTACATATTTCAGGTACAGACTGTCCTGGTTGTAATGCGGGATCAGGAAGGGCAGGTCTTCGCTGCCATCGATGATCTCATTGGCCTGCAGGGTGCCGTCGCCATTGAGGTCGTAGGCCAGGTGCAGTATGAGCGGATTCATGGGGTCGGGAGACAGTTCTTGCGGGAGGGAGCGGATCTCGAAGGGTTGTCCTTCCTGCAACTGACCGTTTTCGGCATCTACGCCCAGCAGCGGGCCGGCGCCCATGCTGGTCATTTGTATAAAGCCTGCATCTTTCTTGTATCCGTTGCCACCGTTCACTTCAGTGCTGAAGGGAGGCGACTGGATGCCTATTTCGTAGTATTTATCCTCCACGGGCACGCTCACCGTAACCTGGGTAGCCACCCCATTGGGTCCCATAATATAAGCGGCGCCGGTGGAGGTTACATAGTAAGCGGTATTGGAGGTAGGTGCAACACCCATGGCATTATCCGGGTTGGTGGGGTAGGTGCCACCTTGTTCAGGTGCACTGCCAACGCGTACCAGTGCCAGGGTATAGGTGGGATCAACGTAGAGACCACCCACTTCTACCTGGTTGGCCAGGAGTTTGAATGCAAAATGTCCCTCTGCATCCACGGGCGAAACCATGACAACTTTGCCAGCATCGGGTCCGTTGGAGGCCACGGCTACAAATACGAAGGTGTTTTCCGGCGGCAAATCCTCAATGGCAGCTTCCATCAGTTTATCGCCGTCTTTGTCTATCCATATCTGGCCGGAATAGTTCTGGTAAATGGGGGCGTACCGGGCGCGGATGGATGCTACCACCCAGCGGCCGGGGTTGGCACCATCTATATTATAGAAGGTGGGGGTGTAGGTCATGCTGTCGGGGTAGGGGTCGCCGTCATTGAGGGCTGCATCGGCGCATACCTGCTGGTCCCAAGCAGTAGCAATGAAGGCTTTGTTGGCTGCCTTGCCGGTGGGCAATAATTCATTCAGGAATTGAGTAAGGCAGGAGTTGGTGGCTACGGGGCCGGCGGAGAGGTCAATACCGCTGGCTCTGCCAAACTGGGAGGCATGCCACAGCAGGTCACCAATACCTGCGGTAACCGTGGTGCAGGTAAGGGAGTCGAAGTCGTTACCCAGGTTACCGTTGATGCAGAAATCGCCCGGATCATCCTGGCTTACATAGCGGTAGGCAACGGCCATCAGTACATACGACTGGTTGTTGGCTACCGGGCCGGGGAAATTCCAGGTTACATTCACCGGGTAGGTGCCGCCCTGTACGGTTTCCGGACCTAACTGGGCATCCGTCATACCAAAGATGGCCACAGCCGTTTTGGCATCGGTGGCTTCGGCAGATGATCCTGCAGAAAGTCCCAGCAGGCTGGCACTCTTTCCATTGTAGGTAATGGCGGTGGGATAATCCTGGTCTTTGTTGAATTCGCCCATGAATATGAACAGGAGATAGCGGTTCTCCTGATACTTGTAGGGCATGGTGTAGGGTTTTGTGTTGGGCCGGGGATTGGTGGCGCTGGTATACACGTCGATGACGTTTACCGGCTGTTGCCGCTGTACCTGGGCTATTGCACCCAGCCATAACAGCGTACCCGCACACACGAGGGTAAATAGCTTTTTCATAAAATCAGCTTTAAGGGTTATGAAAAGAGAAGCTACCATACCCCCGGAAGAATACCGGCGAATGGAATAAGGGTTCAGGGAAAATAAACTGCAGAGGCAGGTTCAGCACAGACTGGTGTAGCCATGAACATCATGGCCCGATCCTCATCGGATCAATTTTGGGAGAGGGTTGCATTAAGGCGTGATCTATGTTGGATACCGTCGCTCAGTGATTTCGGAGGCACCCGATCCGGGGGTTTTGGGTTGGTTTAACACCAAGGGTTTAACATCGATTACATCGCTGCAGGATTTTGTTTTTCCTTATCCTAAAGTTACAACAATAAGAAACAGCGGGCAAGCAAAAAGCCCCTGTTTATTTTCCCTTTATTTTTCCCTTTCTGCCTTTGGTTACGCGGGGTTTGGGGAAATTTCCTTATATTTTATCATGGCTGATTTGCATAGTCTTTTAAGCATGCTTTGGCGGTGATGCGGTGCTCCGTTAATCATCATTGTAGTGGTAATCAAGTTGGCACTCAGAGAGCAACAAATAAAAAACCCCTTCCTGCATAGCAAGGAAGGGGTTTGTATGAAAGTATCTTGACTTACTTCTTGTACTGGGCAGCCAGGCCTTTGGCCAGTTCGGTCATTTGCTTCAGGCCTTCTTCGGGCAGGTTGCCCTTTTTGAATTCGGCCAGTACGCCGGGCAGTTTGTTTTCCATTTCCAGCAGGAAGTGGT
The DNA here is from genome assembly GCA_025455205.1 of Chitinophagaceae bacterium. Classification (GTDB taxonomy): domain Bacteria; phylum Bacteroidota; class Bacteroidia; order Chitinophagales; family Chitinophagaceae; genus Phnomibacter. Next base: position 5,050 of record JALOMZ010000033.1, read on the forward strand.
CTTCAAAAGCCTTTACGTTCTTAACGGCCACATCGCGCAGCAGGCCCTGGGTACCCAGGTAGATGATGGCTACCTGCTTTTCCACGGTGAAGGGAGTATACTGGGGCTGCTTGAGGATCTCCACGTTGCGGGCACCCTTGTCGAGAACCAGACGGGTTGCAGCATCGAGGTCGCCACCGAACTTGGAGAAGGCCTCCATTTCGCGGTACAGGGCCTGGTCGAGCTTGAGGGTACCGGCTACCTTCTTCATCGACTTGATCTGGGCATTACCACCCACGCGGCTCACGGAGATACCCACGTTGATGGCGGGGCGGATACCGGCGTTGAAGAGGTTGTTCTCCAGGAAGATCTGGCCGTCGGTGATGGAGATAACGTTGGTGGGGATATAGGCAGATACGTCGCCGGCCTGTGTTTCGATGATGGGCAGGGCCGTAAGGCTGCCACCACCTTTGGCCAGGTGACGGATGCTTTCGGGCAGGTCGTTCATGTTGCGGGCCACTTCATCTTTGCCGATGATCTTGGCGGCACGCTCCAGCAGGCGGCTGTGCAGGTAGAATACGTCGCCGGGATAGGCTTCGCGGCCGGGCGGACGGCGCAGCAGCAGCGATACTTCGCGGTAGGCTACGGCCTGCTTGCTCAGGTCATCATAGATGATCAGGGCGGGGCGGCCGGTATCGCGGAAGAATTCACCGATGGCGGCACCGGCAAAGGGAGCGTAGAACTGCTGGGGAGCCGGGTCGGAAGCGGAGGCGGCCACAATTACGGTGTAGGGCAGGGCGCCGTTGTCTTCCAGGGTCTTCATCACACCGGCAATGGTGGATGCTTTCTGGCCAATGGCTACATAAATACAGAACACCGGCTGGCCGGCATCGTAGAATTCCTTCTGGTTGATGATGGTGTCGATGGCAATGGCGGTTTTGCCGGTCTGGCGGTCGCCAATGATGAGTTCGCGCTGGCCGCGGCCAATCGGGATCATGGCGTCGATGGCCTTGATACCGGTTTGGAGGGGTTCCTTTACAGGTTCGCGGTAGATTACACCGGGAGCCTTACGCTCCAGGGGCATCTCATAGAGTTCGCCGCTGATGGGGCCTTTTCCGTCGATGGGCTCACCCAGGGTGTTGATCACGCGGCCCAGCAAGCCTTCTCCCACCTTGATGGAGGCAATCTGGCCGGTACGGCGGGCTTTGTCGCCTTCCTTGATCTCGGCGCTGTCGCCCATCAATACCACACCCACGTTGTCTTCTTCGAGGTTGAGGGCGATGGCACGCACGCCATTTTCAAATTCCACCAGTTCGCCGCTTTTTACGTTGTTGAGGCCGTAAATGCGGGCAATACCGTCGCCCACCTGCAGCACGGTGCCAATTTCTTCGAGGTTGGCTTCGGCGTCGAAGTTGCTGAGTTGCTGGCGCAATATCGCCGAAATCTCATCTGGCTTAATGTCCACCATAATAGTTTATTGAAAGGGGTAAATAATCGGTTTTAAGGGATGTCCCCTAAAATTTCAGGCCGCAAAAGTAAGGCCGTCTGCCGGACCTAACAAATGCAATTTTGGGCGCATGGGTCTGGCGGCCTTTTGCGGGGAAGGCTGGGGATGGCAGGCCAGGGCTTGTGCATATTCCGCGGGCTGCCGGACTGGGCCATGCAGGTCAGGAAAGTATGAGCCAGAGGACCATAGCAGCCAGCACCCCGGTGAACACCCAGGCGGGGTGGATGCGGGGATTGGCGATGAAGAAATAGGGCACCATACTCAGGGCCAGGGCTATCACCCACCAGCCAATGGTGCTGTTGCGGGCCAACTGGGTGTTATAAGCTGCCTCACTGATTAGGGCTTGCTGTCCCTTGTAAAGCAGCGTAATAGGCACCCGCATGCCTCCGTCGCGGTCCAGCAGCATGGAGTCGCTTTTTGGCTGCACCAATACCACCAGTTCATCGCCCGGCTTGATGGCCTCCTGCAGGGTTTGCAGGCCGCCGGCCTTAAGGGCAAAGTTTTCGATCAGCAACATTTTGCGTCCTTCCTGTATGGGCAGTATGAGCATGGTGCGCACGCGGCCATCGCGGCCTGGCTGGTAGGGTTTGTTGAGGGCGTGCACCGTATGGGCCCGCAGGTCTGACTGCCGGATACTGCGGCGCGAAGCGGCCAGTACCAGCCCCACCAGCAACAGGAAGATAACGGCTATTTTGCCGAAGTTGCCGCTCACCCCTTCGAGGCTGAGGCCTTCCATCCAGGGGTTGCGCACGCGGGAATGACGGTGTACAGGTGCTTGCATGATTCTTGAAATACAGGGTAAGCTTATAGGCCTGCCGCAAAGTAACCGTTTTTGCGCATTGCCCATGCGGCATCAGTGCAGCCGGATGTTCCAGACCGGCATGCATGCGCCATAGAACCCCTTTGCCTTCTTCACAAAATTTTGGGACCAGCCAATGGTGATATTTCAACGTGCCCTGCATCTTATGGTTAAACATGCATACCATGACTGTACCTCACCTGCCTTCCCAGCATCCGCTGAGGCGGAAGTTCCGGCCCCAGACCGCCATTTCAGCCATCCCTGCCTCCCGAAATGACCGAGTCACGCCTGCCATACTTCCCTGGGTGGCCCTTACCTTGTTAGCACTGCTTCTTGGAGCCAGCGGCCGTGGCCAAACCACCACTGGCAAGCCGGCCGCACTTCCGGCAACGGCGTTTAAAATCCCGGCCGATACCCCTGCAGAGCCGGTTCGTCCCATTCGCCTGCGGCCTGCCTCGGTGCGCGGCCGGGTGACCGACCCGCTGGGCCGACCGGTTATGGGGGCTGTGGTGACCCTTTCAGGCACAGGACTGGAAACGGTTACCGATGCCGAGGGGTACTTCTTACTGGAAACCTATATGCTCAACGACAAGCGCAGGCTCAGTATTCAATACCATGGATTGAAACCCCTGGAGCGGGAGATAGAGATGAATGATTTCACCGCCATGGGTATGCTGGATCCGCTGGCCCTTTCCATGCTGTATGCCGAAGAACTGGGCATGGCAGAAGTGGGCGGACAAATGACCATTGTGGGCAAAGTGCCGCGGCAATAATTTTTTTAAGCTTTCCGGCAGGCTGGTTTATTGGAAGGTGAGATCAATGAGTTCCTGCTCAAAGGTGCGGAATACCTCCTTCAGCTTGCTGTCGCCGTTGGTGCCGTAATTGAGCACAAAACAGAACGATACATTACGGTTGGGAAACCAGAACAGGTCGGCCGAGTAACCAAGGTCGCGGCCGCTGTGGCCAATGGCCGCATCAGGGCCGCGCTCAATCCATTTGAGCATGCTGCCGTAGCCATACCGGTTGGGGTCATCGGGCTTGCCCCAGGTGTTCATGATGGAGAACGATTTAGGTGTGAGCAGGGTTTGCTTCTGGTACATGGCATCCAGGAACTTCCACATGTCGAACACATCGCTGAAAATACCCCCATAGCCATTACCCGGTCCTGGTAGTATATTGCTCACATTGGCCAGGGTACCATTGTTATACAGGTCATAATAGCCCTGTGCCGTGGTGGATGGGAGCGGATCATGCGGCTGGTAGAAGGTATTGTTCATGCCCAGCGGCCGGAAGATGTATTGTTTCATCAGGTCGCCGTGCTTTTTGCCGGTGGCCGCTTCGGCTATCATGGCTACAATGGTGGTGTTGGTGCTGCTGTAAATGGCGGTATCCCGGGGCTTGAACAGGGGCGTGGAGCCATATTCAAATTCGAGGATCTCCTCCATGCTCCAGTTTTTCACCGGCTGGTTCAGCACGGCCAGGTAGAATTTGTCGTTGTCCTCAATGTTTGGGATGCCGGTTTCATGCTTCATGCAATCGCCCAGGGTAATGAGCCGGCCATTGGGCAGGTTGTCAACTATACGCGCGGGTAGCCACTTGCTGATAGGGTCATTCAAAAAACTGTACCCCAGTTTGGTATTGGCGGAATCTTCAATGAGTTTGAAGATCATGGTACCCACATACAGTTTGGTAATGCTGGCAATTTTGGCCACTTGTGCGGTGCCGAAAGGGGTCTTCGCCTCCAGGTCGGCATAACCGGTTGCTCCCACCCAGGTACCAAACCGGTCGCGCACTACCAACGACAAGCCCGGAAAGCCCAGTTTTCGGTATTTTTCAATGTGGTTTCGATAAGCAGCATTTTTGGGATGGCGGCTGCTGCTGTCGCTCCAGGGAATGGTATTGGCGGGCGACGTGACTTCCGGCAGGGCCGGCTTACGACACTGCGTAAGCAGCAGGCCGGACAATATTGATATCAGCAGGATATTGATGCTATAAGGGCGTTTCATAGCTTGTTACTTTGCGTATTGAATGGTGCCGGCAAAATGGAATTCTCTATTTCCTATTGCCTATCACTGTTTGAGGTTTGATGTTTGAGGTTCTTCATGCGGGCCGGTTTGTTTTCTGCCACCTGCATCCTGCGCAGCATTTTTCATTGCTTTCTGCTAATCCTGATTCCCCATTGCCTGATTTCCTATTCCTTATTGCCTCAATCCTATTGCCTATTTACTATTCCCTATTGCCGATCACTGTTTGAGGTTTGAGGTT
>JALOMZ010000351.1 GCA_025455205.1 Chitinophagaceae bacterium
AGGACAGCCACAAGATGGAAGCCTTACTGATCAATCACCTGAAAAGCATTGCCCCGCCCTATGTGCAGGTGGAAGTGCGTCCGCACCATGGTGGTGAGCCTTATGTTACCCCCATAGACAGCGTGCCCTACCAGGCCGCAGCGGCTGCCATTCGCGACACCTTTGGCAAGGATCCGATACCGGTACGCGGAGGTGGCAGTATTCCCATCTGTGCCCTGTTTGAAAAGGAACTGGGCGTGAAGATCGTGTTCCTGGGCTTTGGGCTCGACAGCGACAACCTGCACAGCCCCAATGAGAAATTCAACATTGCCAACTATTACAAGGGCATCGAAACGATTCCCCACTTCCATAAGCATTTTGCGGCCATGATGTCATAAGTGGATCAGCCGTTTCAGGATCTCGTTCAACGCCACCCTTCGGGGTGGCGTTGCCTTTTCAGGAGGGCAGCAGGCGCATTAACAATATCACTGGAAACATTTTGCAGGTTGGGCCGTACGAAGAAGTGTTATCTATTCTTCACCGCTAAATGAAACAACATGAAACCCGCTTTTCTCTTTTGCCTGATCCCTGTTGCCATGCTTGCCTCAACGCATCTGACCGCCCAGCCGGATATTCGTATTAAAGCTGGTGGGGTATATAGTAGCTGGCGGGGTGATGGGCTGATGATACTCCAGCGTTTTGACGATTTAACCGGCAGTGACCTGTTCAGCCAGCAGGGGCTTGCATCCTGGTATGCCGGTGTTTCGGCCACCTGGCCTCTGGGCGATCACCTGAGCATAGAGCCGGGGCTGCAGTACAGCCGCACCGGTGCCAGCCTTGGGGGAGACCTGGCACTCAAGGTGCTGGAACTGGCGGGCGCAGGCCTGGAGGTAAGGGCTGTGAGCCAGCGCGTGGAAATGCCCCTGCTGCTGAAAGCCGAATTGGTGGAGGGGTTGCACCTGGTGGCAGGGCCGCAGCTGAACTATGCCTTCGACAGCCAGTTGCGCCTGCAGGGTTCTATATTGGGTATACGGCTGCTCAACCGGCAGCTGGATATCGGCAACCTGGTGGAGCCTGTATCGGTGGCTGCGCTGGGCGGACTGCAGTACCAGTTTGCCAATGGGGTGCAGATTCAGGGCATGTATGAGTATGGCCTCAGCCGGATTGCCAGGAACAATGCGGCGAATATTTACCAGAACAGCATACGGGTGGGCCTGGGCATTCCGGTAGGCCGTAAGGGCTGATCATAACAAAAGCGCAGCATCGGTTGGATGCTGCGCTTTTTGATGTTTGCCTGGTCACCAGTCTCAGGCCGGTTCTGCTGCCAGTACCGATTCGTAGAGGGCTTCGTATTTAGGAACGATCTCGTGGATATCGAATTTGCAGGCATGCTCAAAGGCCCGCTTCTTGAAGGCGGCCAGGGTGTCATCATTCTTCAGGATGCCCACCGCATAATCGGCCATCTCTTCAATATGTCCAACCGGAGCCATATAGCCGGTAACGCCGTGCACATTGATTTCGGGTATGCCACCAGCATTGCTGCTCAGTACCGGAACGCTGGCTGCCATGGCTTCCAGCGCACTCAATCCAAAGCTCTCATACTCTGAGGTGAGCAGGAAGAGGTCGCTGATCACCATGATGTCTTCCATTTGTTCCTGCTTGCCCACAAAACGCACGTCTTCACAGATCTCCAGTTCGCGGCTCAGTTCCTCGGCCATATGGCGTTCCGGACCATCGCCTACCATCATGAGTTTGGCGGGCACTTGCTGGCGCACTTTGGCGAAGATGCGGATGATATCATCTACCCGCTTCAGCTTGCGGAAGTTGGAGGCATGGATGAGTATGCGCTCGCCATTGGGCGCCACGGCCTTGCGGAAGGCATCAATGGGCTTTTTGTTGAAACGGCTCACGTCAACGAAGTTGGTGATCACCTGTATGTCTTTCCGCACATGAAACGACTTGTAGGTTTCTTCCCGCAGGTTGTGTGATACCGCTGTAATGGCATCGCTCTCATTGATGCTGAAGGTTACCACCGGCTCATAGGTTTTGTCGCGGCCCACTAACGTGATATCGGTACCGTGGAGGGTGGTGATCACGGGTATGCGTATGCCATCGTTCTTCTCCAGGATCTTGCGGGCAATGTAAGCCGACAGGGCGTGGGGGATGGCATAGTGCACATGCAGCAGGTCGAGCTTCTGGTTCAGCACCACATCCACTATGGTGCTGGCCAGCGCCGATTCATAGGGCGGATACTCAAACAGCGGGTAGGTGTTTATCCGTACTTCGTGGAAGAAGATATTCGCGTTGAAGGTGCTCAGCCGCACCGGCTGGCGGTAGGTAATGAAATGCACCTGGTGACCCTTGTTGGCCAGGGCCATACCCAGTTCTGTGGCAAGCACGCCGCTACCGCCGAAAGTGGGGTAGAGGACAATTCCAATTCTCATAATGTTTTTTATGAAAGTGATTTGGATATGTGAAGTAACGAAGAATTCCTGTTAAGGGTTCGCTGTATTTGCCGGTTTGTGGCTGCCACTGTGGCCGGTGCAAAATTTTTTGCTCAGGCCGGCCTGTATTACATTCGTAGTAAATCCCCTTTTCATGCGCAAGTTCATCACCATCACCACCCTGGTCATTGTATTGGCAGCAGCCCTCCTATTCTGGTGGCGATTCTATTTTGTATTTGGAGAAGGCGTGAAGGCCGGAGAGCTCAATTTTGTGGTGCGCAAGGGATATGTGTTCAAAACCTGGGAGGGGCGCCTGATCCAGACCGGCTACAAATCGCAGGTGCCGGGTTCTGTGCAGAGCAATGAATTTGAGTTCAGCGTGGTTGATGAAGCCCTGGCCGAGCGCCTCAAGGTGAGCGGTGGCATGATTGTGGAGCTGGGATACAAGGAATACCTGAGTGCATTGCCCTGGCGCGGCAACAGCAAGTACATTGTAGACACCATCCTGGCTATCAAGGATAAGCCGGGGCCAGGCTCACCCTATTAAAAAAATGCATGGCCGCTTATGCAGCGGCGGCAATCCCGTTTTTTTCCAGTCCGCAACGGTGAGGGTGCGGATGAATTCCCCGGGGCCAGTAAGGTCTGCGGCAATGCAAAGCCGTGTGCCGGGGTGACAGGCCTGCAGGATCTCTTTGGCCATTTGGTCG
>JALOMZ010000034.1 GCA_025455205.1 Chitinophagaceae bacterium
TTAAAATTGTTAAACCAAACAGCATTGCCGCTCCTCCGTGCGCTATGTTACCCGGTTATTTGGTTGGTTCGCTGCTTTACCCTTACATTTGCATCGGAATATGAAGCGACAGAAAGGGAACGGACTCCGTTCCCTTTTGCTTTCTACCGACCTGACCTATGGATACAGCAGCACAAATACAACTCATCAGCGAACTGGTACAAGCCCTGCTGGCAGAACAGCCGGCACATTTCCTGGTGCAGATACGCATCAAACCCACCAACAATGTGAAGGTGTTCATCGATGGCGACCAGGGTGTTACCATTGAAGATTGCATCAGGCTGAACCGCAAGCTCTATGCCCAGCTGGAGGAAAAGGGCCTCTATCCGGAGGGCGACTTCTCGCTGGAGGTGAGCAGTCCCGGCGTGGGCGAGCCTCTCCTGCTGCAGCGCCAGTATGTAAAAAATGCCGGCCGGCTGCTGGAAGTGAAGACTTCGGAAGGTGCGGTGCTCACCGGCATCCTGCAATCGGCCGATGACAAAGGCATCGTTCTGGCGGTGAGTTCCGGTAAAGGCAAAAAGGCGGTGACCCAGGAACACCACATTCTGTTTGAAAACATTAAAGAGGCAAGCGTTCAAATTCAATTCTAATAATAACCGGTCCTGAAAAACGAGCACGGGACCGCAAACCAGCATTTCAACATGGCAAGTATTAACCTGATTGAAGCGTTCCAGGAATTTAAGGATGCTGAAAACATTGACCGTCCTACATTGATGAAGGTGGTGGAAGATGTTTTCAAGACCCTTCTTCGCAAGAAGTATGGCAGCGACGAGAATTTCGATGTGATCGTAAACGCAGAGAAGGGTGATCTCGAGATCCTCCGCCACCGCATGATTGTGCCCGATGGCGAAGTGCAGGATCCGCTGGCTGAGATTGCCTACAGCGATGCGGTTAAGATTGAACCCGACTTTGAGGTGGGCGAGGAGCTCTTCGAGGAAGTGGACCTGTACGATTTTGGCCGCCGTGCCATCCTGGCTGCCAAGCAAACACTGGCCAGCCGCATCAGCGACCTGAAAAAGAATGTATTGCTGAAGAAATATGCCGACCGCGTGGGCGAACTGGTAACCGCCGAGGTATACCAGGCCTGGAAGAAGGAAGCCCTGCTGATAGACGAGGAAGGCAATGAACTGGTACTGCCCCGCAGCGAGCAGATCCCACAGGATTTCCTGAAGAAGGGTGAGCCTGTGCGTGCCGTGGTGAAGAAAGTGGAACTGAAGAACAACAGCCCGGTCATCATCCTCAGCCGCACGCACCCCAGTTTCCTGGCTCAGCTGCTGGAGATCGAGGTGCCTGAAATTGCAGACGGCCTCATCAATATCAAGAAAATTGTGCGCGAGCCGGGCGAAAGGGCCAAGGTGGCTGTTGAAAGCCTGGACGACCGCATTGATCCGGTGGGCGCCTGCGTGGGCATGAAGGGCAGCCGTATTCATGGCATCGTGCGCGAGCTGAAGAATGAGAATATCGACGTGATCAACTGGACCAACAATATCAACCTGCTGGTGCAGCGGGCCCTCACGCCGGCCAAAATCTCCAGCATGCGCATAGACCAGGAGCGCAAACACGCCGATGTATTCCTGCCGGCCGACCAGGTGAGCCTGGCCATTGGCAAGCGCGGGGTGAACATCAAACTGGCCTGCGAATTGACCGCGCTGGATATTGATGTATTCCGCGACACCGAAGGCGAAGAAGTGGAGTTCGACATCGACCTCGATGAATTCTCCGACGAAATCGATATGTGGGTGATCGACGAATTCAAGCGCATTGGTTGCGATACCGCCCGCTCTGTACTCCAACTCAGCGCCGAAGAACTGGAGCGCCGCACCGACCTGGAGAAGGAAACCATTGCCGATGTGCTGCGCGTGCTGAATGAAGAATTTGAAAAGGAATAGTCAGTCCGGGTTACCCGATGTACTTTTGAACATTAATACTGTATACCCCGCACACCCCACTCGCTGAAGAAAAACTAAAAGCTGCCGACAGCAGCCATTAAAAGTCCAGAATGTCAGATCAAAAACTACCAAGATTATTAGCAGCGGCCAAGGAGTTTAATATTGGTCAGGATACCCTCGTGGATTTCCTGACCGCCAAGGGTTTTCCCAAGGATGAACTGAAGCCTACTGCCAAACTCACCCCTGAAATGTACCTGGCCCTGCAGAAGGAGTTTCAGAGTGACAAGGTGGCCAAGGCCAAAAGTGATATGATAGACCTGCCCAAGGGTGCAACGCCCGAGGCCAGGAAGAAGAAGGAGGAAGAGGAAATCCACTTCCGGAAAGAGGAAAAGAAGGCGGAGAAAGAAGTAGTGGCGGAAGCTGTGGCAGAGCCTGTGGTGGAAGTGGCCCCTGCGCCCGCTGCACCCGCTGCACCCGTGGAGGTGGCCCCCGCGCCCGCAGAAGTGACTGCACCCGCAGCGCCGCCCGCCGAAAAGCCTGAGGAGGTACCTGCTCCCAAAGAGGAGCCGGTTCGTTTGGAAGCCCCTGGCCTGGAATTGCCCAAGGTGGTAGGTAAGGTTGACCTGGATGCCATTGATTCCAGCACCCGCCCGAAGAAAGGAGCGAAAAAAGCAGAGCCTGCACCTGTGGTTGTTCCGCAGGAGCCTGCAGCCCCGGCCCCGGTAGCTGAAGTGCCCCCGGCCTCTGCGCCTGCACCCGCTGCTCCCGAAGAGCCCAAGGCAGAGCCTGCCAAGCCGGAAGAAAAAGTTATTGAAAATATCCAGGCCGAGCGCCTGAGCGGTCCCAAGATCCTCGGCAAGATTGAGCTGCCCGTGGAGCGCGATACCCGCCCCCGTCCGGATGCAGATGCCAAGCGGAAGCGCAAGCGTATTCCCATTGGCGGTAAGGAAGCCGCCACAGATACCCGCGGGCCGCAAACCCCGGGCCAACAGCGCCCCGGAGGTCCTGGCGGACCCGGACGCCCCGGTCAGCCCGGTGGCGGAGGTCGTGCCGGTGGCGGCCGCGATGGCCAAAGGGGCGGTGCACAGCGCCCGGGTCAGCGTCGTGAAGACCGCGTGATCGACGAAAAGGAAATCCAGGAAAAGCTCAAGGAAACCCAGGCCCGCCTGGCAGGTGGCCACAAAGCCGGCAAGAACCGCGCCAAGCTGCGCCGCGAAAAACGCCGCGAACTGGCCGAATTGCAGGAGGGCGAAGCCGACAGCAACCTGCTGGAAGTGACGGAATTCATCAGCGCCAGCGAACTGGCCTCCCTGATGGATGTGAGCCCCACAGAAGTGGTGGCCAAATGCTTCAGCCTGGGCCTGATGGTATCCATCAACCAGCGACTGGATGCAGAAGTAATAGAACTGGTGGCCAACGAGTTTGGCTTTGACGTGAAGTTTGTAGGCCTCGAAGATCAGCTGGATGAGGAAGAGGAAGAAGTGGATGATGAGGAAGACCTGAAGCCGCGGGCGCCCATTGTTACCATCATGGGCCACGTAGACCACGGTAAGACCTCGTTGCTCGACTATATCCGCAATGCCAATGTGGTAAGCGGAGAAGCCGGTGGCATCACCCAGCACATTGGTGCCTATGAGGTGACTACTGCCAGCGGCCGGAAGATCACTTTCCTGGATACCCCTGGTCACGAAGCCTTTACAGCTATGCGTGCCCGCGGTGCCAAGGTGACCGATATTGCCGTGATTGTGATTGCTGCCGATGATGCGGTGATGCCCCAGACACGGGAGGCCATCAGCCACGCACAGGCCGCCGGTGTGCCCATGATCTTTGCCATCAACAAAATAGACAAGGACGGTGCCAACCCCCAGAAGATCTACGAACAACTCAGCCAGATGAACCTGCTGGTGGAAGAATGGGGCGGCAAATTCCAAAGTCAGGAGATCAGTGCCAAGAAGGGTCTGAATGTAGACCTGCTGCTCGAGAAGATCCTGCTGGAAGCAGAGATCCTCGACCTCAAGGCCAACCCCGACCGCGAAGGCAACGGTACTATCGTGGAAGCTTCCCTCGACAAGGGCCGCGGTTATGTGGCCACCCTGCTGGTGCAGAACGGCACCCTCAAAGTGGGCGATGTGGTGGTAAGCGGCCAGTATTTCGGCCGCGTAAAAGCCATGTTCAACGAGCGCAACGGCAAGATCAACGAGGCCGGACCCGCCGCGCCGGCACTCATTCTGGGCCTCAACGGCGCCCCGCAGGCCGGTGAGAAATTCAAGGTATACGAAGATGAAAGCGAGGCCAAGCAGGCTGCCTACAAGCGCGGCCAGATACTGCGTGAGCAAGGCATGCGGGCCCGCAAGCATATCACCCTCGATGAAATCGGCCGCCGCCTGGCCCTGGGCAACTTCAAGGAACTGAACGTGATCATCAAAGGTGACGTGGACGGTTCGGTAGAAGCCCTGAGCGACAGCCTGGAGAAACTGAGCACCGAAGAAATTGTGGTGCGCGTGATCCTCAAAGGCGTAGGTGCCGTGAGCGAGAACGACGTTACCCTGGCCAGCGCCTCAGACGCCATCATCATTGGCTTTAACGTGCGCCCCAACCAGCAGGCTGCCCGCCTGGCTGAAAACGAAGGCATCGAGATCAAGCAATACTCTGTTATCTATAATGCCATCAACGATGTGAAGGCGGCCATGGAAGGCCTGCTGGAACCCAAGGTGGAAGAGAAGGAAGTGGCTTCGGTGGAGATCCGCGAGGTGTTCAAGTTCGACAAGGCCACCGTGGCTGGTTGCTATGTTACCTCCGGCAAGATCAAGCGCGACGCCAAGATCCGCCTCTACCGCGACGGTGTGCTCATCTATCCCCGCACCGAAGGTGGCTTTGCCGAACTGGGCAGCCTGAAGCGTTACAAAGACGACGTGAAGGAAGTGCTCAACGGCATGGAATGCGGTCTCACCATCAAGAACTTTGCTGATGTGCAGGTAGGGGATACCGTAGTGGCCATTGAAGAAGAGGAAGTGAAGCGTACCCTCTGATTATTGAATGTGTGAATAATAGTACATGCAAAGTCCAACCGGTAGCCAACCCGGTTGGATTTTTTGTTTATTCAGCCTGCCTGCTTCTGCATCAAAATCTATTGTCTTTTAGTCACACGGCAAACAGCTGTTGGTGTACTCTGTTATGCCGGTACACTATCAGAAATAACGAGATGTATCAAATATGCGCCGTATGGGCTAACTTTATAAGGGATGCCTGGTTGGTTAGTCTGCCGGAATGGCCCGGGCTTTTCCCGCCAACCCACGCCCTATGTTTTTGCGCCCCCGCCTGTGTTGCCTGATACTTCTGCTGCTCAGCCTGGTATCTCCGGCGGTGCAGGGTCAGTATCCGCACCAGGACATGTCGGCCCGATCCACGCAGCAGGAAGCCCTTGACTTTTTGGATGTGCTGCAGGGGCTGGGTCCAAGCCCTTACTGGCCCATGGTGGATCCGGAAAAATTTGTGCGCAATCTCCGGCAGAACCTGGTCAACCCCGAAAGGCTGTACCAGGGAAAGCGCACCAATTTCTGCGGCTATGCTTCCCTTACCTATCTCTTCCTGAAGCGCGATCCGCTGGGCTATGCCACCAGCCTGGTGGAATTGTACCGGGAAGGATCTACCCGCTGCAACAGGGTGACGCTGCAACCCGGACCTGATGTGCGCCAGGAGGCCGGGGTGATGATGGACCGACGCCACCTGCAGGAGCAGCATGCCGACCAGCTTTGGTTTCTCACGCTGGCAGATCAGTTCAAAGCCTATTTGAATGTTTGGGATCCGCGCTTTCAGCCGGGTAAGGAAAATACCATCTGGGCGGCCGTCACTTTTCAGAAATTCAACCGCATGATGGAAGGCTTGCTGGGTATTCCCACCATCAGTGACTATAAGCCGCTGGTGCGGGGGCATTCTCCCAACCTGCTGGAGCGATTGGAGGATGGCCTGCGGGGTGGTGAAATGGTGCTGTATGTTGACAGGAATTTCAAGCGCAGCACCTGGAAGGAATACCTGCTGCCCAGCCATTTTGTGGTGCTCACCGATATGCAGCCGGTAAACAGCGACAGCCTCTGCCTGACCTATTGGGATTATGGCGCCATCAAGGAATTAACGATACGCAAGAAAGTGCTTTACTCCTCCCTCAGGGGTTATACTATTATCCGCCCCGGGCCAACCCGGCACGAAGCCTCCCTGCAGGCCACCGCGAGCGCTTCTGTTGGGCTGGATGCGGTGCTGCGGCAAATGCCCTGATGCGAAATATACAAGTGTTAAAGGCGGACGCCTGGTGTTAACTTACTTTTGCGCCCTCATGAACCGCAGCTGGTTACCATATTTTGCACTGGCTCTCACCTCCGTGGTATGGGGTACCACCTGGGTGGCGTCCAAAATTGGCATCAACACGGGTGTTCATCCCTTGTTTTTTTCTGCCCTCAGGCAGATGCTGGGCGGGCTCTGTTACCTTATCTTTTTTGTAGCCACCGGCAAGGCCGTATGGCCCACCACCCGTCAGTGGGGCTACCTGCTGCTGATGGCCTTCCTGCTGTTTGTGAGCAGCAACGGCCTTACCACCTGGGGTATCAAATACATCCCCAGCGGGCTGGGTGCCATTATCGGCGCCATCTTTCCCCTGTTTGTAGCCATTATCGACTGGGTGCGGGGCAGCAAGGACAAACCCAATGTACTCGCCTCGGTGGGGCTGGTGCTGGGCTTTGCCGGTGTGGCCATCATCTTCTACGAGCACCTGGCCGATTTTGCCAACGCCGATTTCACCTTTGGCATACTGCTGTCGCTAACCGCAGCTTTTACCTGGGCCCTGGGCACAGTTGTAACCACCAGCAAAACGGTGGCCTTGAACCGCTATTACAGCCTGGGCTGGCAGATGTTCCTGGCCGGGTTCATCCTGGCGGGCATTTCAGTGGGCGCAGGGGTGGCGATGCCGCTGCAAGAAGTGCCGGCGCAAACATGGTATGCGCTGTCCTACATGGTTACGTTTGGCTCCATTATAACGTTTGGGGCATTCATTTACTCCCTGCAGCACCTGCCCACCACCCTGGCTTCGGTGTATGCCTATATTAACCCAATGGTGGCTGTGGTGTTGGGGCATTTTATCCTCGGTGAACCCTGGAGCCTGTTCCTGGCCATGGGTGCGGTGGTAACCGTGCTGGGGGTATACCTGGTGAATGCCGGCTTCCGGAAAGGGAAACCGTTGAAACAGTAAACAGGCGGAACTTACTGCCCGGAGTGGTCAGCCTGTTGGTTGCGCGCGCTGGTCGCGGTCAAATTCTTTGAATATGAGCCGCAGGCTTTGGTCGTAGGTGAGGTAGTTGTACATCCAGTTGATGAATACCATGAGTTTGTTTTTGACCCCGAGTATCAGCATCAGGTGCAAAAACATCCATACCAGCCATGCAAACAGTCCGCCGAAATGCCACCTGGGTTTGGGCAGGTCTACTACGGCTTTGTTGCGGCCTACCGTGGCCATGCTGCCCAGGTCCTTGTATTCATAGGGCTGCCATTGCTCCGTTGATGGCCCGTGCTTCAGCCAGTTGGCGGCCAGATTGGCTGCCTGGTTGATGGCCACATTGGCCACCTGCGGGTGGCCGTTGGGATAGGCGGGCGTTTGCATCCAAGCCACATCGCCCAGGGCGTACACATTGCTGAACCCTTCCACCTGGTTAAAGCGGTTCACCCTGATGCGGTTGCCGCGCACCACCAGGGCAGGGTCTATGCCCTGCGGCACATTGCCTTTGATACCTGCTGCCCAAATCACCAATCCGCTTTCAATGCTGTTGCCATCTTTCAGGTGAATGGTTTGACCGTTATAGCTTTCCATGATGGTATTAGTGAGCACTTCCACGCCCAGTTCTTCCAGGTATTGGCGGCTTTGCCGGCTGCTGCTTTCGCTCATGGCGCCCAGGGTTTTTGAAGTGCCTTCCAGCAACAGGATCCTCATCTTCGAAAAATCAATTTCCGGGTAATCCTTTGGCAGCACATAGCTTTTCATTTCGGCAATGGCCCCGCTGAGCTCTACACCGGTGGGGCCGCCGCCCACTACCGCAATGGTGAGCAGCCGTTGCTGCTGCACCGGATCTTCCGCATGCAGGTAAGCTTCAAAGTTGGAAATGATCTTGTGGCGCAATTGCAGGGCTTCCACCGTGCTCTTCATGGGGTAGGTGTGTTGCTCCAGCTCCGCATTTCCAAAAAAATTGGTGTCGGCCCCTGTGGCAATCACCAGATCGTCATAAGCTTGTGTACCGTTTTCGGTATGTACTATCTGTGCATGGGTATCAATGGCTGTAACCTTATCGAGCCTGATCCGCACATTCCGGCTATTGTGAAACACCTTGCGCAGTGGGAAGGAAATATTACTGGCATCGAGCCCACCTGTGGCTACCTGGTAAAACAGTGGCTGGAACTGATGGTAGTTGAAGCGGTCAATCAGGATAACGGCAAAGGCTGCCTGGTTGCTGAGTTTTCTGGCCAGCTGCAAGCCGGCGAAACCGCCGCCGATGATGACTACTTTGCGAATGGTGTGCATGATAATGATACAACAAGGCGGGGGGGCAACAGTTTGTTAGGCTGATCATAAATAAGGACCGCAGCATGCCCCACCATGCGGCAGGTTCACGGATTATTTTGCCGCCACATAGGTTGGCCCAACATCCTTTTGGACGGGTTGCAATGTTTGCAGGTACCGGTATATGGCCCGTATATCATTGTCGGTCATGCGGCTGAACAGTTCCCAGGGCATTTCTGAAATGGCCACCACCCGTGGCTTGTGAAAGCGGTCTACAAACTGCTGCTCGGTCCATCCATAGATGACACCCGTTTTAGGATCGGGGGTGAGGTTGGGCGTAACGCAATAGCTGCCTTTTTCCACGGCGCTTTCAAATTTGGTGCCGCCGGCATAGGGCTCGCCAATATAGGCGCCGGTCTTGAGGTCGCGTTCGGTATGGCAGCCCCTGCAATTGGCCACGCTGTTGGCCAGGTATGAACCATAGGCGGCGGTGGTGTCGGGTGAAACAGCTTCAGGAATGGGCTGGGTGGCGCCTACCGGCTTGATGGCAAAGGCTTTCATGGCCTTGCCCAGCAGGTTCAGGTCCATAGGGGGTACTTCATGTTTAACGGCGGGTTGCGAACGCAGGTAGGAGATCACAGCAGTGAGGTCCTGGTGGCTCAGGTGCTGAAACGGCATGAAGTCGAAGAGGGCGCGGCCATCGTGGCCCACCCCCGAGCGCAGGGCCCGGGCCAGCTGGGCATCGGTGAGCCGGCCAATGCCGGTGGCGCTGTCGGGCGTGATGTTGGGGCCGTAAATGGTGCCAATAGGAAGTTCAATGACAAAGCCGCCGGAGAGGGGCAGCTTTTCGCCGGCATTGATGCGCTGCTGGTTTTCCATGGGCGAGTGGCAGTTGCCGCAATGTGCCGGACCGTAAACCAGGTAGGCGCCGCGGGCAATGATGCCAGAGTCAGTGCTGGCTTTGATATTGTCGGGATATGGTGCGTCAAACTTGCGGTCGTGCAGGCTGAATACAGCCACCAGCAGGCCGCCAATCACAACGATCAGGCCGAATACGGCCCAGGTCAGGAATTTCCGGAGGGTTTTCATGATGGAAGT
>JALOMZ010000352.1 GCA_025455205.1 Chitinophagaceae bacterium
GCTGGAACCTGCGCATGACGCCGCCCAAGGTGGCCGAAGGCGGCGTAAAGCTGGACATGGGTGCCTTTGCAGCCCCCATGGTACTGCCCGGTGATTATACGGTGAAACTGACCGTAGGAGATAAAACCTACACACAACCCCTGAAAGTAGTGCATGATGAACGGGGCGAGATGACGGTAGCGGAAAGAAAGCAGCAATACGAGGCCGCCATGCAGCTCTATGCCATGCAGGAAGACCTGGCCAGGGTGGTGGACACCATCAACAAGGCCCAAAAGCTGCTGAAAGAGAACATGGAAAAACTGCAAAACAAGAAAAGCAGGCAGCTGGCCGAAGATTATTACAATAAACTGGAAGAACAGCGGGGCAAACTGCTGGCAACAAAGAACAAGAGTGTATTTGCCGACGAAAAGCGCCTCAAGGAGGAGATCAGCGAAGTGTACTCGGCGGTGGCCGGCAATGAAGCCGCTCCAAGCAACCTGCAGGTTCAGCGGATTGAGTTGCTGAAAACGGAATTGCAGAAGCAGGACCAGCAAACGAGGACCCTGATGGAACAGTACAATGGCAAAGTGATGCAGGCGTTCCAGAAGGAGAATATCAACCTGGCACCCAAGGGGAAGGTGAGCATGGCCGGCACCAGCGGTTAAGCTCATATGCAACCAAAACAGAATGCCCGGGCTGAATACCCGGGCATTTCTTATTTTCAGATCCTTGTTTATTGATTACCCCAAAACGACCCCACATGAAAAATGTATGTATGTTGCTGGCCCTGCTCTGCCTGGCATGGGCATCCCCGGCGCAGACCACAGCTGGTGCTGCCAAAGACCAGAAACCAAAGTATGAGATGAAGCAATATTGGTTTGTGATGCTGGTGAAGGGAAAGGATCGTGATAAGATCACCGATACGGCCCGCATCAACCAATTGCAGGCGGGCCATATGGCCAATATGCAGCGCATGGCCGATATGGGCAAATTGATAGTGGCCGGCCCTTTTGGCGATGATGGCCACTGGCGCGGCATATTCATTTTCGATGCTGCATCCCGGGAGGAAGTGGAAGCCCTGCTGAAAACGGACCCTGCCATCAGTGCCGGCCGCCTGGATTATGAGATCCATCCCTGGTGGACGGCCAAGGGCACGGTGTTCAAATGATGCCTTACCTTGCGCCCCATGGGTGTCAAGGACTTGTTCTCGGCGGGTGCTGTTGATTATGCCCGGTTTCGGCCGCGCTATCCAAAGGAATTATTGCGATACCTGGCACAGCAGGTACAGTATCGCGGCGTGGCCTGGGATTGTGCCACCGGCAACGGCCAACTGGCGCTGGGACTGGAAAAGTACTTCAACCTGGTATGCGCTACCGACATCAGTCCGCGCCAGATATTGCAGGCTCCCGGCCGGCCCGGCATTCACTACAGCGTGCAGCCCGCAGAAAACACAGATTTCCCGGATCATTTTTTCGACCTGGTCACCGTAGGGCAGGCCGCCCATTGGCTGCAACTGGATGTATTCTATGCTGAAGTGTGTCGAGTGCTGCGACCCGGCGGCGTGATTGCGCTGTTGGGCTATGGGCGGTGCCGCGTCAATGAACGTATTGATCCGATCCTGGATCATTTCTATACAAAAGTGGTTGGATCTTACTGGGAACCAGAAAGGAGATTCATTGAAGAAGGGTATCAAACCCTTGCATTCCCGTTTGAGGAATGGGAAACGCCTTTTTTCAACATGCAGGAATCCTGGAGTCTGGATGAAATGGCCGGCTACCTGCGGACCTGGAGTGCCGTTCAAAAATATAAAGCGGAAAATGGCCTTGACCCGGTGGATGCACTGGTGCCGCAGCTAGCAGCGTACTGGCCCAGGGGCAAGCGACTGCCGGTACAGTTTCCTTTGTTGCTGAGGGTGGGCCGACGCTGAGTTGTCAGGGCCTTCTTTCTTCCAGGTACTGCCATTCAAATTGCTGCAGGTCATCCATCAATTGGCGGGTGATGGGACCAGGTTGCCCATTGCCCACAGGATCCCCGTCAATACTTACCACCGGCGCAATGCGCTTGGTGGTGCTGGTTACAAATATTTCGGCCGCATCGTAGAGCATGTCGCGCGTTACCTCCGTGTCGTGGGTGGGATAACGGTGACGGCTCAGGTTGAGTACATGTCGGCGGGTGATACCGTGCAGCACGCCATGCACAGGGGTAAATACTTCGCCGCTGCGGCTTACAATGAAAATGTTGCTGCGGGGGCATTCGTGCACTTCACCCTGCCAGCAGTACAGCACATCATCGGCACCAGCTTGCGTAACCATGGGCTGCAGCCAGATGCCCATCAGGTAGTTGATGGTTTTCACGGCCGGCAGATCCCGGCGGTATTCATGGGTGATCAGCCGAAGGCCGGAAGTATAATGGGCCGGATTTTGCGGAGGGAGTTCATGCGTGCTGATAACCACGTTTGGGCTGCTGCCCAGGCTGTAACCGTTGGCAGAAATGCCGCCTGTTACCAGGATTTTGATACCGCAATCTTTGCAGGCATTCTGGGCTATCAGGTGGTGAACCAGTTGGCTGAGTTGCTCATCATTGAGCTGGAGGGTGAGGTGCATCTGCCGGGCTGAATGCTGCAGCCGGTGCAGATGTGCTTCCATGAACAAGGGAACACCATCTCTAACACGGAAAAAGTCAAACACACCATAGCCCCTGTTCAGGGCCAGGTCTTCTATGCCCACATATGCCTGTTCCGCCTCCAGCAGCAATCCATTAACGTATACAAGTTTCCCCTCTTTCATAAGCACCTCCATTAGTCAGTTTGCCATGCGGCACAGCCATAAGAGATAAAAACCCCCGAAGTGCCCGCATATGCACTTCGAGGGTAACCATGTTTTGTGTAGGTAATCAGGGATCAATCCTGGCGGAGATTTCACCGGCAATGGTAGCCTGGGCGAAGCTGTACAACAGCCAGGAACCAATGGTGGCAACTGATACGTTCATCCAGCTGTAGATCAGGATCATGGCGGGCAGGCTGGCAATCAGTACATATACCAGGCCAAGCTCCAGTCCCTTCAGCATCCAGTTTCCGGCGAAGGAATCCTTGAACCGGGTCCAGAACCACGACAGGGCAAAGGCCAGTACCACCGGTTGAACAAAAT
>JALOMZ010000035.1 GCA_025455205.1 Chitinophagaceae bacterium
GATTGAAACACGCAGCGCCTCCATCTGGGTCAGGTATTCGACCCACAGCTCAGTGATCACTGAGAGTAATAGCTGGCGGTAGATCTCAGTTAGAGCGCGCCGTCCGAAGGCATCGATGACCTTCTCGCGCTCCTCCGATGTCAGGCTGGAAAGGGGTTGGGTGAGCACCTGCTCGTAGGCATTCTCTCCCAGGGCTTTCTTCAAGGCAGTTTGAGCTGCCTGGTCCAGCTCGGTGGCGCTGGATTTTGCCAGCCGGTTCCATTCCGATGCGCCCCAGGCACGTTGGGTGAGCGCCTTGGCTCCCTCCAGGTGCTCGAGAATATCCTGGGTGATGTCCTCGGTCTCGCGACCATCCAGCAGGCTGGCGGCGTAATAGAGGTAGGTCAGACGGGTGGTTCGCAGAATTACCCGGCGGTGGGTCTTTTTATCGAATGCTGCCCGTGCTCCTTGGGGAAGCATGATCAGTAACTGGTACACCGTGCTAACTGGTAGTGGAACATCCACTTTGGCCAGGGCCTGTTCTATGTCCCAGATTATATCCTTGTAGTTCTCCACGCCAATACTCAGCCGTATCATTTTGGAGGAGATGTTGAGGTATTCCTTTTCATGCGGCGGTATGTCCACATGCGTCATGGTGGCCGGGTGTTCAGCCAGGCTCTCCGTGCTGCCCAGGCTCACGGCCAGTTTGATCAGCTGCAGGTTGTTGAGGAAGGTGAAAGCCTCTTTCTCGCCGCCCGTTACGTCAAAGCTGAGCATGGCGCCATTGCCTTTGCACTGTTCATCGCGAATGCGCTGCTGATCGCCTTCGAGGTAGCCGAGGTAATATACTTTCTCCACCTTGGGGTGTTGCCGCAGGTAATCGGCCACATGTCCGGCATTGATGGCCTGCTGCTCCATACGCACCTTGAGCGTTTCAAGGCTGCGCATGAGCAACCAGCCGGTATGCGGGCTGCACATATTGCCCAGAAAGGTGCGCAGGGTTTTCACACGCTTGATAAGATCCGCACTGCCCAATACCGCACCGGCAATCACATCGCTGTGTCCGCCAATGTATTTGGTGGCGGAATAAAGCACCAGGTCGGCGCCCAGCTGCAGGGGATGCTGCCAGAGCGGCCCCATGTAGGTATTGTCAACAGCCACCAGGATGTCCTTCCCTTCACGGGTGAAGCTGTTGGCCAGCCGGCGGCACATGGCTATGTCAATGAGGTCGTTGGTGGGGTTGGCAGGGGTTTCCACGTAAATCATGGCCAGCCGGTGGTGCTGCTCGCTGTCGAATATGCGCTGGCGAACGATGTCCTCACTCTCGCCGTGCCGGAATTCAATGCATTGCACGCCCCACTTGTTCAGCACATGGTGAATAAAATGGTGGGTGCCGCCATACAGCGGACTGCTGTAGAGCAACAGGTCGCCGGGCTTCAGGAATTCAAGCAGCACCGTGCTGATGGCACTCATGCCGCTTTCAAACACCGCAGCGGCTTCTGCCTTATCCCACAGCGTCAGCCGGTCTTCCAGTATCTCCAGGTCGGGGTTGTTGATGCGGCTGTAAATCAGCCCCAACTCCTCATTCTCCTTCTGGGCACGAAGGCCATAGGCCACCTCAAAAAACGCTTTGCCGGCTTCGGCATTCTCGAACACAAACGTGGAAGTCTGGAAAATAGGACACTTCACGGCGCCCTGGCTGAGTTCGGGCTTGTAGCCATAACTCATCATCAGGCTTTCTGGCGAAAGGTTTTTCTTGTTCATGACAAGCAATTTTACCTTACAAATATCAACATTGAAACATGTTTATACCATGATTATTGTCTTTTGTAGCAAATATTTTGCCATATTAGCAGCCATTTCCTCATTTTTGCTGCAAAATCGCCCTGCTTTGCCGGGAGAACGAAAAAATTGCCGAACCGTTATGCCTTTGGACCAAACCGACCGCCACATCCTGCAGCTGCTGCAGCACGATGCCCGCCTCACCAACAAGGAAATTGCCGACAAACTGGGCAAGAGCATTTCGCCTGTATATGAACGCATCAAATGGCTGGAGCAGGAAGGGTATATCACCCGTTACATCGGGCTGGCCGACCGCAACAAACTGGGCCTCCACCTGGTGGCATTCACCAATGTGCAGCTGAAGGAACATGCCCAAAGCATGTTGCAGGCTTTTGAGCGGGAAGTGGTAAAACTCCCCGAGGTACTGGAATGCTACCACATGACCGGCATGTACGATTACCTGCTCAAAGTAGTGGTGACAGATATGAACCAGTACCAGGACTTCATCGTAAACAAGCTGGCCAAGCTGCCCAATATCGGCACAGTGCAGAGCAGCTTCATCATGACCGAGGTGAAATATGAACTGGCCTACCCGGTTCAGCAGCTGGCATCTGCCAAAAGCCCCACCGGCAAACGAAAAGCAGGAACAGGAGCAGGGAGATAAATTTCAAAGAGGAAAATTCCAAATTCCAAAGAAGTTTTGTTTGCGCCGGCGTTGGTGTTTTCACCAACGACTCCTGACACCTGAGAACAACCTTTCCAAATAGGTTCGAAAACTGTTGGTGATAACCTCTTCTGTCCTGAGAGTTAGCGCAAGCGCTCTCAGGACTATATAATAGGCTGAGTCTCCGAATCAGAAACGAAACTTACTGGATTTCCTGCGGGATCGATTATTGTGGGAATGCTTGCGCCGGCGTTGGTGTTTTCACCAACGACTCCTGACACCTGAGAACAACTTTTCCAAATAATTACGAAAAATGCTGGTGATAACACCAACAGTGGCAAAAAAAGTTCGAAGATTTCCTTTTTGCAGCGAAATATCGGATTGGCAGAGCGCTTCACTGAACTCTACGGATAGGGCGGTTATCGAAGTTGATATTGCGACCCTACGGGGCGCTGCGTTTGTGACGCGCTGCATCTTGCTACCGACATTTTGTCCCGCTGGGACAATGAGTTCATCAATAAGATGAAGGGCCATATTACGCATTCTACCCTCGTCCCGTCAGGGACGACATGTTGGTAGAAAAGGGTTGGGCCAAGATGTCCCTTGTCCTGTAGGGACAAAACAAAAACCTGCTTAAAAATGAGCACTAAAAAATCACAAGAATGGTATTCCAGGTATCGTTGAAAACCATCACCTATGCCTTGCACTGACACCTCTGTCCTGAGCGTTAGCGCAAGCGCTCTGGTTTTAGCCTTGGCTGCCAACGGGGACTCGCCTTATTTGATAGGCCAAATTCCCGCATAAAAATGCCGGGCCGCTTGGAGGAGACCCGGCTAAAAATAGATCGATATCAATAAATCCCAAATGGGGAAATTCCAAATTCCAGGCGCTTTTCGAAACCAACACACACCATTCCTTCACCCCAAACGCAAACCCATTTTCTCACTTTCTCATTCATCAGCATATCAGCACATCAGCTAATCAGCACATTAATTTCCGTACACACTCAAAAACTTGATGCGCATGATCTTGAGCTGCTCCCAGTTCAGGCCCAGATCGCTGAGCTCCTTCTGCGCCACATCGAGCGAAGAGGTTTCGCAACCCTTGAAGTATTCGATCACTTCCTCCTGTTCGTAATCATCGAGCATTTCGGCAATGGCATAGTCCAGGTTGAGGCGCGTGCCGCTGGCGGCAATGGTTTCCATTTCTTCCAGCAACTCATCCAGCCGCAGGCCTTTGTTCTTGGCGATGGTTTCCAGGGGGATCTTCTTGTCGATATTCTGGATGATATATACTTTGTTGCTGCTCTTGTTCACCACGCTCTTCATCACAAAGTCTTCCGGCTTGGTGATATCATTTTCTTCCACATAGCGGGCAATCAGCTCCACAAACGGCCGGCCGAACTTGAGTGCCTTGCCTTTGCTCACGCCCTGGATCTTTTCCAGTTCTTCCATGGTGGTGGGGAACATGGTGGCCATGTCCTGCAGGCTGTTTTCCAGGAAGATCACAAACGGCGGCAGGCTGCGTTTCTTGGCTTCTTTCTGCCGCAGGTCTTTCAGCATGTCAAACAGGCGTTCGTCTGCTGCCGCTCCGCTGGCGCCACCATCGGAATCGTAATCGCCGTCGTCTTCATTGGCATCTTCAAACTGGTTGTTGAGCACAATGCGGAACTCGCCGGGTTTCTTGAACCAGGCCTTGCCCTTTTCGGTGAATTTCAGCAGGCCATACTCCTCTATATCCTTCCTTAACAGGCCATCCAAAAGCATCTGCCTGATGAGGCTGTTCCAGAAATGGGCATCCTTATCCTTGCCAATACCAAACTCCGGAATATTGTTGTGGCGGAACATGGTTACCTGCGGAATGAGGTTGCCGCTGAGGATATTGATGGTGTAATCGATATTGAAATGCTCTCCCAGCGCCTTCACCACCTTCATCACCTTCACCGCTTCGTTCTTGGTGTCGATGGTTTCCTTGGGGTGCAGGCAGTTATCGCAGAGGCCGCAATTCTCTTCCTTCCATTCTTCCCCAAAGTAGTGCAGCAGGATCTTGCGCCGGCATACATTGCTCTCGGCGAATGCCACGGTTTCATTGATCAGCTGGGCGCCCACCTCGCGTTCGCTCAGCGGCTTGTCGCGCATGAGGTGCTCCAGCTTGGCCACGTCGCTATGGGAGTAGTAGAGGATGCACTTGCCCTCCATGCCATCGCGGCCGGCGCGGCCTGTTTCCTGGTAGTAGTTCTCAATCGACTTGGGAATATTGAAGTGGATCACAAAGCGGATATCGGGCTTGTCGATACCCATGCCGAAGGCAATGGTGGCCACAATCACCTGCACCTGCTCGTTCAGGAATTTGTCCTGCCGCTCGGCCCTGATCTTGGCGTCGAGGCCGGCATGATAGGCCACAGCTTTGATATTATTGGCCACCAGCAATTCTGCCAGTTCCTCGGTGGTTTTGCGGTTGAGGGTGTATATGATGCCGCTCTTGCCGCGGTTCTGTGAAATAAACTTTACGATATTACGGATGGTCTGCTCTTTCTTCACCTTGGGCTGCACTTCATAGTACAGGTTCTTTCGGTTAAAGGAAGAGATATAGATATCCGGCTCCCGGAGACCGAGGTTCTTTACGATATCGCTCTGTACCTTGGGCGTAGCGGTGGCGGTGAGGGCTATAACGGGGATATTGGGATTGATCTCGTCCATCATATCCCGCAGGCGGCGGTATTCCGGACGGAAATCGTGGCCCCATTCGGAGATACAGTGGGCCTCATCCACGGCAAAAAAGGAAATGTTCAGGTCGCGGAAGAAATCCAGGTTATCCTGCTTGGTCAGTGTTTCAGGAGCCACATAAAGCATCTTGGTCCTGCCGCTGGTGAGGTCGTCCTTCACCTCCCGCTGCTGGGTTTTGTTGAGGGTGCTGTTGAGGAAGTGGGCAATATCATCATTGGAGCTGTAGCCACGTACCAGATCCACCTGGTTCTTCATGAGGGCAATCAGGGGGCTCACAATGATAGCCACCCCTTCGCTGATGAGGGCGGGCAGCTGGTAGCAGAGGCTTTTGCCGCCTCCCGTAGGCATGATTACAAAGGTATCGCGGCCACTGAGCAGGCTCTGGATGGCATCCAGCTGCTTACCCTTGAACCGGTCGAACCCAAAATGAAGGGAAAGTTTCTCCAACAGCAGGGATTCCGGAAATGCACCTGAATCCCCTGCCACAGCCGCTGCCCTGGTGGTCTTGGTCTTTCCGGATGCCGTTTTTGAAGTTGTTGTATGCTTGCGCGGAGCTGCCGCTTTCTTCACCACAGATTTTGCCATTTCTAAACCTTAATTTTCTACCGGAGCCCAATGGCCCGGATAGATTCCTAAAAGATACTTCAAATCAGACAGCAAAAAGACATTCTGGTACAGATTTTTGGGAGTGAGGCGGGGAATTCCAGGCTATTAAAACAGCCCGGTAACCAGCCGTCTGATCAAAGGATGGCGAAGGTATTTCTTTTATAGGCCAAAATATTGGCGCCTTTCCCTTACGGAATGTTAAAGAAAAGCATGTCAAAGATGCCACAAACCTGCCACAAGGAACCCGCAAAAAGGGCGTCCGGGCGGGCATGCTGCAATCATTTACCTTTGCGCGGCATGCAGCATTCTGAACTCAAATTGGCCGCCCTCCGCACCCTCCAGCTTGAAGCCGACAGTGTGGCCGGCCTGCAGGCCTATATAGACGACAGCTTTGTGGAGGTGGTGGAGACCATCTTCCGGTGTAAGGGCCGGTTGGTGGTGAGCGGCATTGGCAAAAGCGCCCTGGTAGCCCAGAAAATTGTGGCCACCCTCAACAGTACAGGCACCCCCAGCGCCTATCTCCATGCAGCCGATGCCATCCATGGCGACCTGGGCATGGTTACCGAAGATGATGTGGTGATGATCATCAGCAAGAGCGGCAACAGTCCGGAGATCAAAGTACTGGTGAGCCTCATCCGCAATTTCGGCAACACCCTCATTGGCATGGTGGGCAACATGGACAGCTATCTGGCCCGTCATTCCAGCCTGGTGGTAAACACTACGGTGAGCCAGGAAGCCTGTCCCAATAACCTGGCCCCCACCAGCAGCACCACCGCGCAGATGGTGATGGGCGATACCCTGGCCGTATGCCTGATGAAACTCAAGGGCTTCTCCGCCGAGGATTTTGCCCGTTTTCACCCCGGCGGCACCCTGGGCAAGAAGCTGTTCCTGCGGGTGAAAGACCTGATTGCCGACAACCCCATCCCCCGTGTGTTGCCCGACACGCCGCTGCCCGAAACCGTGATTGAAATGACGCAGAAGCGGCTGGGTGCCACCGCCGTGGTGAACAACGACGGCAGCCTCTTTGGCATCATCACCGATGGCGACCTGCGGCGCATGCTGGAACGCCGCCAGCCCATTGCAGGGGTGCTCGCGCGGGATATCTGCAGCACCAGCCCCTGGACCACCACGCCAGACACCATGGCTGTGCAGGCCCTGGATGTGCTGCGGCAGCATGATATCACCCACCTGGTGGTGGTGAACAACAACCAATATGCCGGAATCCTACATTTGCACGACCTCGTAAAAGAAGGACTTATCTAACCAAAGACCACCCCCGCCTGCTGCCCTTGCAGCCAGCGCGGGCACAACATCAGCACCAGCATGAACACCAATCAGTATGTGGCCATCATGGCCGGCGGTATCGGAAGCCGTTTCTGGCCCATGAGCCGCAACAAGATGCCCAAGCAGTTCCTCGATGTGCTCAATACGGGCCAGTCGCTGCTGCAGGGTACCTTCCAGCGCTTTGCCAGCTTTGTACCGGTGGAAAATATCTTCGTGATCACCTTTGAGGAATATGCCCCGCTGGTGGCCCGGCAACTGCCCGAATTACCGGATGCCAATATCCTGCGGGAACCAAGCCGCAAAAGCACCGCGCCCTGCGTGGCCTACATGGCCTTCAAACTGCTGCAGCGCAACCCCGATGCCTCCTTCATTGTTTCGCCCAGCGACCATATGGTGGCCGACCCGCAGGGCTTTGCCAACCTGGCCCAGGTGGCCCTGCAGTTTGCCGAACAGCACTCCGCCCTCGTAACCCTGGGCATCACCCCTACCTACCCCAATACAGGGTACGGTTATATCCAGTACGAACAGGAGCCGGTGGAAGACAACGTATACCGGGTGAAGACATTCACGGAAAAGCCCAACCTGGAACTGGCCAAAACCTTCATTGCCAGCGGCGACTTCCTCTGGAACGCCGGCATCTTTGTATGGAAAGCCAGCGACATCCTGGCTGCCTTTGAAGAGCACCTGCCCGAGATGTATGAAGTATTTGCCGCCGAACGAGAACTCTTTGACAGCCCGCAGGAGCAGGGAGCCCTGGAACGCATCTACCCGCAGTGCACCAATATCTCCATCGACTATGGCATCATGGAAAAGGCGCGCAATGTGCACATCATTCCTGCCTCCATTGGCTGGAGTGACCTGGGCACCTGGAACAGCGCCTATGACAACATGGACAAGGACTACCTGGGCAACGCAGTGAGCGGCAACAACGTGATGGTGATAGACGCCACGCGCAACATGGTGCACGTGCCCCATAACAAGCTGGTGGTGCTGCAGGGGCTCGATGATTTTGTTATTGTAGACACCAACGATGTACTCCTGATCTGCAAAAAAGACAAGGAACAGGAGATCAAGGACTATATGGCCGAAGTGAAACGCAACAAGGGCGATAAGTTCCTTTGACCCTTCTGGTCCCCGAAGGCGGGCTTCTCCCGCAAGATGATGGCGCTGGCATACCCGGCGCCATTTTCTTTACCCGGGCCGCCGGAAATGCCATCCGGCCCAGGCCAGCAGCAGCGGATGTACTACCAGCAGACGCAGCCAGGCCACCCACAGGGGCACGCATAAGCCCTGCGGATCCAGGCAGCCACCCTGTTGAATGAACCACACATGGGAGGGGATAAAAGCAATCAGCATCACCAATATACCCATGGCGCCAATGCGTCGCGTTGCCGGCAGCGCCAGCAACACAGCCAGCAGCAGTTCCGCCACCCCACTGGCCGCATTGATCAGCATGGGATTGGGCAGGTAATCTGGCACCAACGGATAATAGAACCCGGGCATCCGGAAATGATTGAGCCCCGCCGCCGCATAAAAGATCACCTGCAGGGCCAGGCTCCACTCATGCCACCCCTGGGGAATATAAATGATGGAACGCCGCATACCGTGGAGTTTGGGGCAATTCATTTTTCTTTACACAAAATGGCGCCCTATTATGCTACTACAATCCAAACTCCCCAATGTTGGCACCACCATCTTCACCGTCATGAGTGCACTGGCATCAGAATACCAGGCCATCAACCTGGGGCAGGGCTTTCCGGACTATCCCATGGACGAAGGCCTCACCGAAGCGGTGAATAAAGCCATGAAAGACGGATTCAACCAGTATGTGCATATGGCCGGCTATATGCCGCTGCGCGAAGCCATTGCCCGGAAAGTGAAGCGCCTGTATGGCACCGACATTGATGCCGAACGCGAAGTGACCATTACTCCCGGCGGCACCTATGCCATCTACAGCTCCATTACGGCCGCCATCCGCCCCGGCGATGAGGTGATCGTATTTGAGCCCGCCTACGACAGCTATATCCCCAATATTGAGATCAATGGCGGCAAAGCCATCCGCCTGCCGCTGCAGTTTCCCGATTACAGCATCAACTGGGAGGCCGTGCGGGCAGCCATCACGCCGCAAACCCGCATGATCCTGCTCAACTCGCCGCACAATCCCACCGGCGCGGTGCTTAGCGAACAGGACATTGCTGAACTGCGCCAGATCGTAGCCGGCACCCGCATCCTCATCATGAGCGATGAAGTGTATGAACACCTCATCTTCGACGGGAAGCAACACCACAGCATGCTGCGCTACCCCGACCTGCTGGAAAGGAGTTTTGTGGCCTTTTCCTTCGGCAAGGTTTACAACTGCACCGGCTGGAAGCTGGGCTATTGCATAGCACCGGAAGCATTCACGCGCGAATTCCGAAAGGTGCACCAGTTCAATGCATTCAGCTGCAACACCCCCATGCAGGTGGGCATTGCAGACTATCTTGACCAGGAGG
>JALOMZ010000353.1 GCA_025455205.1 Chitinophagaceae bacterium
CCAACGCCCACCAGCTGCTGCAATGGCATAGCCGCTGGGATGGACAGCAACTGGTGCTCACCCTGGAGGCCCGCCAGTGGCCCAAGGGACTGAGGCGCGAATTCCTGCTGCAGGTGCCGCCCGGCAACACAGTGCCATTTCCGATCAGCCAGGCCAGCGTAACCGTCAACGGCAAATCCACCCCTATGATCAGCAACCGGATGGTGAATGCCTGGCCGCAGCTGCCCCTGAGCTTCACCGGACAAAAACTGGAAATTGTATTCAGGCCGCGCTGAACTGACTTTAAACACCATGCACATACCCGGCACGCAGCCATAACCATTTTAAACCATGCATAGCATCATCAGCACCTGCCTGCTCCTGTTCGGTTGCCTAGCCGGAATGCCCCAACTGCTGCAGGCACAAGAGCAGCCCCTGCAGCAGCGGGAATACTACCAGTTGACCGTATACCGCTACCGCGATGCCGGGCAGGAAAACCTGCTGGACGAATACCTGGAAAAGGCATTGCTGCCGGCCCTGCACCGGCAGCAGTTCAGCCGCATCGGGGTGTTCAAGGCCTGGGCCAATGATACGGCCAGGGAGAAAAAGATCTACGTGTTGATACCGGCTGCAAGCCTGCAACAACTGGCAGATATCCAAACAAAACTGGGCCCCGACAAGGCTTACCAACAAGCAGGCCGGACTTACCTCGACGCACCCTATGACCAGCCAGCCTATACACGTTTGGAAACCATTGTATTGCATGCCTTTTCGCTGGCGCCTGTGCTGCAGCCTCCCCAACTGCAAGGCCCCCGCAGCGAAAGGACCTATGAACTGCGCAGCTATGAAAGCCCCACCGAAGCGCTCTTTCGCAACAAAGTGCATATGTTCAACGAAGGCGATGAAATTGGCCTGTTCAAAAGACTGGGCTTCAATGCCATCTTTTATGGCGAGGTGCTGGCGGGCGCGCAGATGCCCAACCTGATGTACATGACCAGTTTTGAAAACCGGGCGGTGCGTGATGCCCATTGGAAGGCATTTGGCTCTGACCCACAATGGAAACAATTGTCGGCCATGCCGGAATACCAGCACAATGTGTCGCATATTGATATCCACTTCCTGCGCCCCACCCCGTATTCGGATTATTGAGTCATAGCCAGCCATACAGACGTAAGATGCTGGCGCCCCTTGCCGAACAATTTCTATATTTGGTCTTACAGGGAAATGGTGTCTTCCCTACCCAAACCGCCTGCCGGAATCTTGCCGGAGGCTGATGGCGCCTGCAAATAGTCCATAACTCAGGCATGGTATCCATGCTGCCCAAACTGTATTTGCAGGCATGATACGTAAACTACAGCATCACTTTGAACACCTGGCCATTGCCGGGCACCTGCTCAAATGGAGCCTGTTGGCGCTGCCCGTGGCTGCCGCCGCCGGCTCTGCCGTGGCCCTCTTCCTCTGGCTGCTGGACCGCGCCACCGATGCCCGCTGGCAACATGGCTGGCTGTTATGGTTACTGCCCCTGTGCGGCATCGTTATTCACCTGCTGTACAAGCACCTGGGCAAGAACAGCGAAGCCGGCAACAACCTCATTTTTGAGGAGATCCATGAACCCGGGGGCGGCGTGCCCCTGCGCATGACACCCCTGGTATTGGGCACCACCATCCTCACCCACCTGTTTGGCGGTTCCGCGGGCCGCGAAGGCACTGCCGTACAGATGGGCGGCAGCCTCGCCCACTTCTTTGCCCGCCTGTTCCGGCTGGAGCGCCAGGATGTGCGCGTAATGCTGATGATGGGCGTAGCTGCCGGCTTTGGTGCCGTTTTTGGCACTGTCATTGCCGGCGCCATTTTCGCGCTGGAAGTGCAGGCAGTGGGCCGCATACATTACAAAGCCCTGCTGCCCTGTTTCCTGGCCAGCCTGCTTGGCCACCTGGTTTGCAGCGCCTGGGGCATAGCGCATACCACCTACACCATCAGCAGCATGCTGGCCGGAGCCGCTCAGAGCAATGGGTTCCATTTCAATGGCATACTGATGCTGCAGGTAGTGGCCGCAGGTATCGCTTTTGGCCTGGCAGGCTTCCTGTTTGCCGAACTCACCCACAGCATCCGGCATTGGGGACAACGCCTGGTGAAGCCGGCCTGGATGCTGCCGGCCCTGGGTGGCATCCTGATCATAAGTGGCACCCTGCTCCTGGGCACACGCGACTACCTGGGCCTGGGCGTAACCAACCCGTTGCCCGGCGGCATCAGCATTCTCTCTGCCTTCCAGCCGGGTGGCGCCGATCCGTTCAGCTGGTGGTGGAAAATATTGTTCACGGCCATTACCCTGGGTACCGGCTTCAAAGGCGGGGAGGTAACCCCGCTCTTCTTTATTGGCGCCACATTGGGCAATACGATTGCCAGCCTGAGTGGTGCACCCACCGACCTTATGGCCGGCCTTGGATTCATAGCTGTTTTTGCAGGCGCCACTAATACCCCCATTGCCTGCACGCTGATGGGGGTGGAACTCTTTGGAGGTGAATTTCTCCTCTATTATGCCACGGCCTGCTTCCTGGCCTATTACTTCAGTGGCCACTCCGGCATATACAGCTCCCAGCGGCTTGCCTATGCCAAAACCGATGCCCTGAGCCACCAGCAAAACCAAACCCTCGGCGACACACACCGCCAACGCAGGCAGCAACGCCAGAGCCTGCTCAAACGCTGGCGGAAGTCCTGATCTAATGGCAGGCAGCATGCCATGCATTTGAACAGACATACACCCACCGGCAGCCCCCAATTTTCCGGTCAGAACAGGGAGGATACAGTATTGTCTGATTCCGGCAGGAAGCTGCTATTGACGGAACCAATGTATAAATGGATGACCTTCGCGGAATGGATGACACAAGGAACAACCGGATCCTGGTAACCGGCGCCACCGGCTTCCTCGGCATCAACCTGGTACATCATTTATGTGCATCCGGTTTCACTGTTCGTGTATTAGTGCGACAGGGGTCTTCTATAAAACATCTTCCGGAACAGCAATGTGAAATATGCTATGGTCAGGTAGACCAGCCTGAGGATGTGCATCGGGCCGTTGCCGGATGCCGGTATGTGGTGCATGCCGCCGGCATTACCGGTCAGTGGGGCATTCC
>JALOMZ010000354.1 GCA_025455205.1 Chitinophagaceae bacterium
AATAAAGTTGCGGCAGTCTGTTTCCGAGCTGACATCGCCGGCCATGGTGAACAGCGGCTTCTGCGGATGCGTCAGCTGCAGCTGGTACAGCTTGTCGCTGTTGCGGCCATTGGTGGCCACCCGTGCTCCGGCATCCAGCAATTCTTCCACAAGTGCGCGGCCGATGCCGTCGCTGCCACCGGTTACTACCACGGTTTTATTTGAAAAATATTCGGGATTCTTGAGCAATGCCATAGGTATAGCAAAATTGCTCTATATAGGAGCTGCATTTGTTAACGAAATTGCAAACAGCCTGTTGATAAACATTCTGAAATTTTTTTTGGGCAGAAAAGGAAGCCCGCCTATTTTTGCACTCCCAAAAACAAAATGACCTCCGGGTTATGAGGGTTTTGGAAGGTAGATCTGGTAGCTCAGTTGGTAGAGCAATACACTTTTAATGTATGGGCCCTGGGTTCGAGTCCCAGCCGGATCACAAAAGAGCGAAGGCATTGTCTTCGCTCTTTTTTTTGCCTCAGGTGATGGGCGCATCTTCTCCGGCCAATTTCCAGAGAGCTGTGATCGCGGGGATACGCATTGCGCTGGCAGCAGGCAATAAGCATTACAACATGTTTACAGTAAGCGGATCTTCCCGTCCGGCAAAGAATGTCTCCAGTACCTCGCGAAACAGCGGTTCCTTCGCATCTGCCCGGGCAAACAGGGTCATGCAGGATCGCAGCTTGCGTGCATCCGTTTCACCCAGGATATCAGCAATAGGCCGATCCCTGTTTTGCAGGATGGCCCGGCAGCATTGGCGCAACCTGGCCCCAAGCAGGGCATGCTGCCCATAGGCACGTGCTTCGGCTACACCGCTTATGCCATAATAATCAGCCATGTCTGAATAGCCCAGGCCGCGCAACTGGGGGAAGATGAACCACATCCAGTGCGATTGTTTATGGCCATGCGCCAGTTCCCGCAACACCATGGGATACACAGCATCCTGCGCTTCCAGAAAGCGCTCCAGATGGAAGGGGTTGCTGACGGATGAAGTGGCCATATCATTTGCCGGTTGTGTATTGCAAAGGTCGGAAATCAGCTTCGGTGCGTCCATTGCCGGGGTGATGCCAAAATAGTGTAATCCTTGGCTAAAAATGTGAACCGGCTCAATGGGCAACCCGGCTACTTTTACCCTTCGGCTGAAAGGCCTTGTGCCGGTGCCTTGCCAGCCGCGGCAAAGCTGCCTGCGGACAATGGGCCTCCTGCCGTTTCATCATTACGCAAATAACCAGGTTGTCACACCTATGAAACAATCCGTACTGAAAGTGCATCCGGCCGACAATGTCATTGTGGCCCTGCGCAACCTTTCCAGGGGCGAAAACGTGCAGTGGGAGGGCGAATCCTTCACGCTGCAGGACGATATCCCCGGCAAGCACAAATTCTTCTCCCGCGCCCTGGCCGCGGGCGAAAAGGTCATCATGTACGGTGTTACCGTGGGCACCCTGCAGGAGCCGGTGGAGGCTGGTTCATTGATGACGGTAGGGAATACAAAGCATGCCGCCGATCCCTATGATTACCTCGGCCACCAATACCAGTGGCAGCCGCCGGATGCATCGGCCTTCCGCAACAGGACATTCAGGGGCTATCACCGCAGCGATGGCCGCGTGGGCACGGCCAACTACTGGCTGTTCCTGCCCACCGTGTTCTGTGAAAACCGCAATCTCGATGTGATCCGCGAGGCCATGCATAACGAACTGGGCTATGCCGTAACCGAAAAGTACAAGGCATTCACCCACCAGCTGGTGAAGGCCTACCAGGAGGCGGAAGACATTGACAAGGTAGATTTTGCGGCCATCCCGGCCACCAGCCAGGGCAGGCGGGTATTCCCGAATGTTGATGGCATCAAATTCCTCAACCATACCGGGGGCTGCGGCGGCACACGCCAGGATGCTGAAACACTGGGCCGTCTGCTGGCGGCCTATGCCGATCATCCCAATGTGGCCGGTGTTACGGTGCTGAGCCTGGGATGCCAGCACCTGCAGCTGGAAGATTTTAAACGCTACCTGCAGGAACGCAACCCGCAGTTCGACAAACCCCTTCTGATTTTTGAACAACAGAAAAGCAAGAGTGAGCCGCAAATGGTGGCCGATGCCATCCGGCAAACATTCCTGCACCTCATAGAAGCCAACAAATGCGTGCGCGAAGAAGCCCCGTTGAGTAAGCTCTGCATTGGCGTAAAATGCGGCGGCAGCGATGGATTCAGCGGCATCTCCGCCAACCCGGCCGTGGGGCATTGCGCCGATTTGGTGGTGGCCCTGGGCGGACAGGTATTGCTGGCCGAATTTCCCGAACTGTGCGGCGCCGAACAGGACCTGATAGACCGCGCCATAAGCGAGCCCGTGGCCCGCAAGTTCATGCGCCTGATGCAGGAATACAGCCAGCAGGCAGAAGCTGCCGGATCCGGCTTTCACATGAACCCCTCGCCGGGCAATATCAAAGACGGCCTTATTACTGATGCCATCAAGAGCACAGGGGCCTGCAAGAAAGGGGGCACAGCGCCCGTAACGGATGTGCTGGATTATACCGAGCCTGCCACCAAACCCGGACTCAACCTGGTATGCACCCCGGGCAATGATGTGGAAGCCACCACTGGCAAGGCCGCCAGCGGCGCTACCGTCATCCTCTTCACCACCGGCCTGGGTACGCCCACCGGCAATGCCGTATGCCCCGTGGTGAAAATTGCCACCAACTCAGCCCTGGCACGCCGCATGGCCGATATCATTGATATAGACACCGGCCCCATAGTGGAAGGGGAGAAGTCGATAGCACAAATGGGGGAAGAGATCCTGGATTATGTGATCCGCGTGGCCAGCGGAGAGGAAATTCCCAAAGCCGTGCTGCTCAACCAGGATGATTTCATTCCCTGGAAGCGGGGGGTAAGCCTCTGACAGCAGCCGTTCTCCGCATATTAAATTGTAGGTTTAATCTAAAAATCGGGAAAGCATGTTTTCACTGCAACACAAAACAGCCGTAGTTACCGGCGGCGGAAGCGGTATCGGCAGGGCCATAGCACTGCTGTTTGCCAGGCAGGGCGCGACCGTGCATATTTTTGAATTGAGTACAGAAGCGGGG
>JALOMZ010000355.1 GCA_025455205.1 Chitinophagaceae bacterium
CGCGACCTGCATTTCCGGGTGTACAACCGCTATGGGCAGCTCCTCTGGGAAACCCGCGACTGGACCCGCAAATGGGACGGACGCCTGAACGGTCGCCCCCTGGATACCGGCACCTATGTATGGATGCTGGAATACACCGATGGGGATTCGGGCAAGAAAGTGTCACAAAAAGGCACAACGGTACTGATCAGATAAAGCGCAGACCGCCAAACCTTCATCCTGCCTTATAGTTTCGGAAGTTTCCAACCGTTGTGATACGCAGGCATGATCAGCTCATTGGCCTCCCGGTTGTTGAATTTGCTGCTGCTGTTATCCCAGGCAATCTGCTGGCCGGTGCGCAAGGCTACATTACCCATATGGCTCACCTGCGCCACCAGGGCCCCGGTTTCAATGGGACAGTTGAGCTGGGCCGCATTCCTGGTTTTCAGCGCTTCCACAAAATTGGCGGTGTGAAGATCCAGGCCGTTGTCTTTGGATGCCTGCCAGGGCACCGCTTCCAGCCTGGGCACATTGTTGTCCATTTCCGGCCGCACTTCCCAGCCGCGGCGGTTCAGCAGCAGGGTGCCCTTGCTGCCCACAAAGGCAATGCCATGCCCCATGCCATACAATCCCTGCTGGCGGCCCATGGTATGCTCCCATACCAGCTGAAATGCCCCAAAATCATACAGGGCGGTTTGCGTGTCTGGTGTTTCGCGCGCATCGTTGGGATAGGCCAGGTGGCCGCCAAAAGAAACCACCCGTTGCGGCAAGGCGGCCTGCATGCCGGCCAGCACCATGTCTATCAGGTGAACACCCCAGTCGGTCATCAGCCCGCCGGCATAATCCCAGTACCAGCGGAAGTTGTAATGGAATCGGTTGGGGTTGAAATCCCGCCTGAGGGCGGGTCCCAGCCACATGCCATAATCCACGCCGGCAGGCACGGGGGCATTGGCGGCCTGCGGCAAGATGGCATGCCCGTTGTACATCCATGTTTTGGTTTGGGCAATGGTGCCCAATTTTCCGCTGTGCACATAGGCTATGGCATCCTTGAAATGCTGCTGGCTGCGCTGCCACTGGTTCACCTGCACCAGGCGATTGTACCTTTTGGCCGCAGCCACCATAACGGAGGCTTCGCCAATGCTGTTGGACAAAGGCTTCTCCACATACACGTCTTTGCCGGCTGCACAGGCATCAACCGTCATCAGGCAATGCCAGTGGTCAGGCGTGGCAATGATCACCACGTCCACTTCCTTCATGGCCAGCATCTTCCGGTAATCGGAAAACAGCGCGGGCTTGATGTTTATCTTCTCCAGGTCGGCCGCCCGTTGCCGCAACACCGCATCATCCACATCGCACAATGCCACACATTGCACGGCCGGGATCTTAAGCATGGAGCTGAGGTTAGACCAGCCCATGCCCTTGCAGCCAATGAGGCCCACACCCACTGTATCGTTGGGCGAAATACGCTGCCTGTAAGCGGCCAGCAGTTCCATGGGAGTGCCGGACAGTAGCATCAATCCGGCTCCGTATTTTAGTCCCGTGGAGAGAAAATGACGACGATTGGCCATGCAGTGTTTTTTAGTGGTTAAAGGTAACTGCAGTAATCCATTGCAGGCATAATACGGTATAATGATTTACATTGGCGAACCGGTGCAACCATTTAGGAAGGCCACTGCATTTGGGTTTCCTGTCTTTTCTGCATGGCCATGGCCATGGAAACCAAGACTGGCACCAATGCACACGCCCGCTACAATAACCTGCTTAACACATATAAACAATATAATCATATGATGAAACGCCTTCTTCTCCTCCCTGTACTATGCTGCCTGGGCTTGTTGACAATGGCACAAAACGATGGCTGGAAACCCCTCTTCAACGGAAAAGATTTTACCGGCTGGAAGCAGCTGAATGGCAAGGCTAAATATTACGTGGAAAACGGCGCTGTAGTGGGCGAAACGGTGTTTGGGGAACCCAATGCCTTTATGGCCACCGAGAAAGACTACGGCGACTATGTACTGGAATTTGAATTCAGGCTGGAAAGCCTCATGAACTCCGGCGTGCAGTTCCGCAGCCTCAGCAAGCCCGATTACATGAACGGAAGGGTGCATGGCTACCAGTTTGAAATAGATCCCTCGCCCCGCGGCTGGACCGGCGGCATTTATGATGAGGCCCGCCGCGACTGGCTCTATCCGCTGGACCTGAATCCGGCTGCCAAACCTCAATACAAACACGGCGAGTGGAACAAAGCCCGCATCGAATGCCAGGGCAACAGCATACGCACGTTTGTGAACGGCAAAGAGGCTGCCCATTTGATTGATGATGTTACCGCCAGTGGCTTCATAGCCCTGCAGGTGCACAGCATTGGCAAAAAAGAAGATGAAGGCAAGCGCATCATGTGGCGCAACATCCGCATCCGCG
This sequence comes from Chitinophagaceae bacterium, assembly GCA_025455205.1. GTDB lineage: Bacteria > Bacteroidota > Bacteroidia > Chitinophagales > Chitinophagaceae > Phnomibacter. The sequence goes on from JALOMZ010000355.1 coordinate 2,398, forward strand.
AAGGCAAATTCACCCCTACGCCGCTGGGCAATGTATTTGTGGTGAACCTGCTGCCCAACCAGCTGAGTGAAGGAGAAAAGAAAAACGGCGTACGCCTGCTGTGGGATGGCCAAACCACCAACGGCTGGCGCGGTGCCTATAAGAATGCCTTCCCGGAAAAGGGATGGGCCATCAGCAACGGTGAACTCTCCGTGTTGCCTTCCGGCGGCGGTGAAAGCACCAATGGCGGAGACATTGTTACCCTGGATACGTTCAAGGCCTTCATCTTCCAGTTCGATTTCAAACTCAGCGAAGGGGCCAACAGCGGGGTGAAATACTTCGTTACCGAAAAGGAACAGAACAGCGGCTCGGCCATTGGCCTGGAATACCAGATCCTCGACGATGCCAAACACCCCGATGCTAAACTGGGCGTGGTGGGCAACCGCACCCTGGCTTCGTTGTACGACCTGATCCCCTCTTCACGCGAACCCCGTGCCCGCCGCAAGATCGGCGATTGGAACCGCGGCATGATTGTGGTGCACCCCGACAACCGGGTAGAACACTGGCTCAATGGCTGGAAGGTGCTGGAATACCAGCGGGGCGCCGCTTATTACCAGGCCCTGGTGGCCCGCAGCAAGTATGAAAAATGGCCCGACTTTGGCATGGCAACATATGGCCGCATCCTGCTGCAGGATCACGGCGATAAAGTATCTTT
>JALOMZ010000356.1 GCA_025455205.1 Chitinophagaceae bacterium
GAGGTGATGGCAGCCCTCCCCCTGCGCGGTGAAATACACGGTTTGCACGGGCTTTCCGGATGCAAACACATATATTTTACCCTCACTGCGGCAATACCTGAGCGTGTCTTCCCGGAAAGGCTGGCGGAGGTTTGCCTTGAGCAGGCCAATGAGCGTATCCGATCGGGTGCCATACTGCCGGTAATAACGTGTATAGCGGTCCGGGTCATCCCCAAAAGGATTTCTGTAAAACAGCACCAGCAGGCTGTCGGCCTGCAGCAGCGCCGGCGTCAGATCGGTGCCGGAAAGAATCAGCTTCACCGAATCGGCAACAGGCAGGCCGGTTTGCGCTTGTTCTTCTCCAGGCTGCCGGCAGCCCTGTGAGGCAAGCAGCAAGGCAAGGCCCAGGAAGATGACAGTTCTGATGAGTTTCATGTGCATATATGCTTTTACATCTTAAAATACAACAGACTGCCTGATAAGAGGCAGCCTGCTGCAATAAGGTGGTATGAGAACGGGAAAGCGCCTGAGCTGCGGCCCGTTCCGCATGGATTAGTATACGTTGGTTTGGGGCGTGAAGCTGGCCCAGGTACCCAGCCAGTTGTCGGCACCAAAGGCACCGCGGAAGGCAGTCTGCGTCCAGAAGGAAACATTGTTCAGGTCGCTGCCGGTCCACTGGGCGCCAGAGAGCGCCGGGCTGCCGGCCTTGGGCAGGAAGTTGGGGGCATTGAGCTTGAAGGGATCGGTAAGAGCAATCTCATCGGGAGACGCATGCTTGCTGTTCCCTTCAGCCAGGGCCTTGGTTTCCACTTCAGCTGAGGTCATCACAGTGGTACCGCTGGTGCGGAAAGGAGCAGTAACGGCGTGTACGAGGTTCCAGCGGAAAGCGGAACGGGTGTTGTTCTTGTAACCGGAAGCCGTGGTATCGGATTCCATAGACAGACCAGCCCGGTTGTAACCCATCAGGATGGAATTGTATACAGCAAAGGAAGTGGCCCTTCTCCAGCGCATGGCAAAGTTGTGGTTGGCCAGAACCGTACCATTGTTGGCAGGCTGGTTATTGGGGCCCACCCAGGTGAAGTTGCTCAGCACCGGACGGGTGTAGGGCGCTGCATTGGAACCGCTGCCGTCGTTGTCGCACTCCACGCCATTACCGGCATCACCGGCATCCACAAAGTTGGGGTCACGCAGGGAAACACCAAACTGGATACGGCCGGTGTATCCGAAGTCGAAATCAAAATCGTCATCGGCAGTTGCAAAAGCTACCAGGTTCTTAGCGTTTACAGTACCGCCAAAGATTTCGAAGGCGTCATCGTTTCCGTAAGACACCTGCACAAAGCTGATGGAAGTGCCACTGCCAACACCGCCCAGGGTGAGACCATTGATCTCGGAGTTGGGGTCGGCGGCAATACCGGCATATTCAATACGCACATACTTCAGCACACCGCTGTTGTCGGCGGCCACGGAACCACCGTATTCAGCGTTGATGCCACCTTCAATGATGGGCGGCGTGGTGCGGTTGGTGGGGGCATTGCCCAGGAGCACCAGGCCACCCCAGTCGCCGGGCGTACGGCGGCCAGCCGGCTTGCCACTGGTGAACACGATGGGCTCAGTAGCAGTGCCTTCGGCAAAGATGCGCGAGTTGCGCTCAATAATCAGGGCGCCTTTCTGGATGGTGTCGCTCACGATCACGGATCCGGGAGCAAATTTGATGGTGGCACGGCCGTTTACATACACGTAACCTTTCAACACGTACTTGCCCTTGGGCAGGTCAACATTTTCGCCATCATTGATCACACCGGTGATTACCTTGGTGGCAAGGATCTCATCCTGCTTGGTGTTGTAGGAGTTGCTGGGATTGTCTGTTCCGGTAGAGGAATTGTCGATGTCTACCTTGATACAGGCGCTGGCCAGCAGAGTCATGCCCAAAAGAAGGGTACCTAACTTTTTCATTGTATTCAATTGTGATTTTTTTCGCTGGAATGTTTGTTATTACTTGAGGTTGATGTCGTAGTTGAAACCAATAGTGAAGGTGGTACCCGGACGATAGCGGGTGAAGATGCGGTCCACATTGGCGTCGTAGGCAGTAGCTGTTTTGGTAATCGGCTTTTCGTACAGCAGCACATCCTGATTGAGGATATCGCTCACTGTGAGGCGCAGTTCCCCGCGATTCTTCATGATCTTCTTCGAAACCTGGAAATCGAGCAGGTTACGGGGCTTTTCATAGATATCGCCAAAGTTCTGGTTGCCTACAAAGCGGAGGCGCTGGCCAATGATGTTGTAGAGCAGCGAGAGGTTCAGGCCATTGGTGCCATCATACTGGAAACCAGCATTGATGAGGTAGGGGCTCTGGCCCTGCAGGGGTCGGTTGAAGGAGCCTGTTTTTTCGCCGCTGGCATTGCTGAGTGCCAGCGTAACCTCGCTGAACAGCAGGGTGGCATTGCCATTGAAGTAGAAGTTCTCGGCCCAGTTACCCTCTTTGCCCAGGAAGCCCAGCGATTTACGGAATTCAAACTCTGTACCGTAGAGCACAGCAGACTCCGCATTCTGGTATTCATACTGGCGGCGGGTGGGCGCACTGGCGCTGTTTAGACGCAGCTCAATGGGGCCGTCGAACCACTTGGCAAAGGCACCCACCGAAATGACCTCACCGGCTTTGGGGTAGTATTCGTAGCGCACATCAGCGTTGATGATGGAAGACCTTTCGAGGTTTGGATTACCAATGGTGGAAGCTATCTCCTCGAAATCAAAGAAGGCAAAGGGTGCTACTTCGCGGAACTCGGGGCGGGCCACGGTGCGGCTGGCCGCTACACGCAGGTTTGTCTTTTTATTAGGTGTGAAGGTGAGGTTGGCGGAAGGCAGCAGGTCAAACTTGCGTGATTCCACTTCCAGTTCCTTGGTGGCATTGGTTTCCACTATCTGCTCAAAGTATTCGCCACGAACGCCCCACACAAGGCGGAATTTTTCAGCAAACTTGTTGTCGAACATCACGAAGCCATTGGAAAGTGCAGAGGCGCCAAAATAACGGTCGTTCACGTTCTGCAGGTCGGTGATATAGCGGAATCCATTGGGGTTGAAGTTCTGCTTATCGAAGATCTGGTTGTA
>JALOMZ010000036.1 GCA_025455205.1 Chitinophagaceae bacterium
ACACTGTACATGCTCAGTGGCCTGTAGGGCACATCCCCTGTGCCGTTGCGATCAAGGTCATATCCCTCATACTTATCCCAGTAGTTGGCCGCAAAAACATTCAGCACCACGGTTCCATTGGTGCCCACATCAAATGTGTTGCCAATAAAATTATTGCGCACCACCGTATTGTCCATACAACTGGCCTGTATCTGCATGGCCCAGCCGTTATCGGAAAAGGCATTGCGTTCCAACACAATCCGGCTGGTGCCTTCCATCCAGATGCCCGAGGTGTTGCGGCTGAACCTGTTGCCGGAGATATGGCTGTCTGAAATATCTTTCAGCAGCAAGCCGTAGGCTGCATCGCCCCAATTCTGCTCAAAGCTGTTGTTCATCATGGTCACATGCTTCGTGTACATCACGGCTACCCCGGCGCCGTTACGGCGGAAGACATTGGTAAAATAACTGTCGTTGTTGGAAAACATGAAATGCAGGCCATAGCGGATATTGTCATGCGACACGTTGCGCCAGATGAGTGAGTTGGTTACAAACTCGAAATAAATGCCGTCGCGGTGGCCTGAAATATTATTGTGGATGATCTGCAGGCTGTCGCTTTTCCAGCAGTGGATGCCGTTGCCAATTTCCTGCTCGGCCTTGCCAAAGGCCACCAGGGTGTTGTTCCGGACCACACAATGTTTCCCGTACTGGATATAAACGCCGAAGAAATTGTCGTACAGCAGGTTGTTTTCCACCACCACCCCATTGCTGTTCTGCACTTTTATGCCGCCGGGGTCGTCCAGCGTGGCATAGCCGGAGTGCTGCACGCGGAATCCGCGGATATGCACCCCGTGGGCCTGCACGGTTATCACTTCAAATTTTCTGTCGCCATCCAGCACCGGCAGATTTTCACCCAGCAGGTAAATGCGCTTGGTGATCAGGATATTGCCTTCCTTGTAAAAACCGCTTTTCACCCATACCGTATCGCCTGCCTGGCTGGCCGCCAGGGCACTTTTGATGGTGGCAAAAGGTTGCCCTTTGCCTACCACCAGCCGGGCCGCGGTGCCGCTGAGGCACAACAGGAGTACGACAGCCAATAACATATATCCTTTTACCCTCATGGTTCCTTTACCAGTTCATTCCAGTTTACCACCGTGCCTTCCTTTTCTGCAGCAAGCGCCTGGGCTTCGGTTCCATCGGCGCAGGCCGCCAGGTTGCCCCGCATGGGACTGTTGAACTTTTCCGCTTTCACAAACACGGCGTGGTCGGTGGCAATGAGTGCATGGTCACCGCCGTAGGTGGCCACCCAGGTGCTTTTGGCTGCGGGTTCCGGATGCTCGCCCATGTAGCTGATGAGGCAGGAAAGATCATCAAACTTATACACCCTTCCCTTAACCGTCATCATCTCTGCGGCAAAGCGTGGATCAGCAATAGACATGCGGCAATGGTCGCATTTGTCGCTGTTGTAGGCAATCGGCTCGGGTCCCTTCGGACCGCATCCACTGAGGACCACGATAAGGAGCGCAGACACTGCTGCCGGAACGGTACGCTTCTTGCTGAAACGTTTAAAGAATCCGCCTTCCTTCAATACCGCCGCCAGCAGCAACGCACCGGCCAGCAGAAACAGCCAACCGCCTGTATCAGGTATGGAATAAGCTCCGAAGTTGAGCAGCTGCTTGAATCCGATGAGCGGAGGCTGGTAAGCCATGCCCGGCACCTTGATGGCAGCATTGGGATCAAGCTCGTGCCCATAGTTGTACTCCCAGCGCCAGAAATCGACCATGGCCACCACGCCAAACACCACAAAGGTGAAAAAGACGGTATTGAGCCATTTGCGCTTGCCCAGCAATGCCACACTGGCAAACAGCAATGCGAAGAAAGAAATGATATAAGGAAGCACCGTGAATTCAATGAAATTCTCCGCATGCAGGGTTTGCATGCCAATATAGTGGTTCAGTCCGTTGATGATTTCCACATCACCGCCCAGTTTATGCGGAAAGATCTGCAGGGCCAGTCCTTCCGGGTATTGGGGCGCATCCAATTCAATCCGCCAGAGCGGAACAAATAGGGAAACAACCAGGGCTGCGGCGCCAATACCGGCCAGGAGGCGGCTCAGCGCTGAAATCGTATTCGTTTTCATGATAATCTGTCTTTTGAATGAGAAAGGGAACAGGTATTCTTCATGAGCACCTGTTCCCTTTTTGTCAGCCCGATCCGAAAGGGTTATTTCTTTTCAGATCCTGCCGCAGGTGCAGCGGCATCGGCTTTGGGCTGGTTGGTGCCCACGCTGAAGCTCAGCGGCACATTGCTGCCAGCCGGCGATACCCTCACGTAGCCCTGCATTTCCTGGTGCAGCGCACTGCAGAAATCGGTGCAATACATCGGGAATATGCCCACGCGCTCAGGTACCCATTTCAGCGTGGAGGTCTCGCCCGGCATGATCAGCAATTCTGCATTGCTGGCGCCTTTGATGGCAAATCCGTGCGGCACATCCCAGTCCTGCTCCAGGTTGGTAACGTGGAAATAGACTTCATCGCCCAGGCGGATGCCTTCAATATTATCGGGCGCAAAGTGCGAGCGTATGGAGGTCATATACACATGTACCTTGTTTCCTTCGCGTACCACTTTGGATTCGCCTTCACCCTTGGCCACATAGGGATGTTTGTTCTCGTCGATCTTGTAGATCTTCAGCTGCCCGTTGTTCTTGATGATGTCGGCCGGGGCTGCCTGCGCATAGTGCGGCTCTCCAATGGTGGGGAAGTCGAGGATCATCTGCATCTTCTCGCCACTGATATCATACAGCTGTGCACTCTGTGCCAGTTCCGGACCCGTGGGCAGGTAACGGTCCTTGGTGATCTTATTGTAGGCAATCAGGTATTTGGCATTGGGCTTGCGGGTGTTGCCGCCGGGAATGCAGAGGTGGCCTACGGAATAGTAGGTGGGCACGCGGTCTACCACCTTCAGGTCCTTGATATTCCATTTCACCACTTCGCTGGATACGAAGAACGAGGTGTACGCATTACCTCTGCCGTCAAATTCGGTATGCAGGGGGCCCAGGCCGGGCTTCTGCACTTCGCCATGCAGGGCAGACTCATACTTGATCACGGGTATGCCTTCATATTCGCCGTCAAAAGATTTGGCGGCAATGGCCTGCTGAATCTTGTCGAAGCTGAACACCGGAATGAGGGCGGCCAGTTTACCGCTGCCAACGATATATTCACCGGTGGGATCAACGTCACAACCGTGCGGTGATTTTGGACAGGGAATGAAATAACAGATATCCTTCAGCTCGGCCACATCCAGCACAGTTACTTCCGTTCTGATCTCAGAGGTGGCAGTATGTGTAGCTTCATCATACTTGTTATGCGCGTATTTCACTTTCACCTTCTTGCCTTTGCCGGCTTTCAGGTATTCTTCGGCCTTCTTCCAGTTTACTGCCAGAATGAAGTCCTTGTCCTTCTGTGAAGCATTCACTTCCAACAGGGTGTTGGCCTGTTCGGTATTGTAGCAGCTGAAGAAGAACCATCCGTGAGATTTGGCTTTGCCGGCGCGGGCCAGGTCGAAGTTCACACCCGGAGTTTTCAGCTGGAAGGCAATATCCATGGCGCCCGTTTCCTTGTTCACGCTCACAAAGCTGATATGGCCCTTGAAATTCTGCTTGTAGGTATTAATGGGCACATCACCGTTCACATCATCCGGCGGCACGCTGAAGCGGGTACCGGCAACAATGTATTCGCTGTTTTCCGTTCCGAAGGGAGAACTGTGGTTACCACCGCTGTTGGGCAGTTCAATGATCTCGGCGGTGCGGAAGGTCTTGAGGTCTATCCGCGCCAGGCGGGGGGTATTGTTGGCATTGCCAAACACCCATTTGCCATCGATTTCACCGTTGGTCTGCGACATCTCGGTATGGTGCAGATCGTCCCAGGGAACAAAGCCATGCGAGGTGTTCAGCATGGGCTTGGTTTCCTCACTGTATCCATATCCCTTTTCGGGATCCACGGAGAAAACGGGGATCACGCGGAGCAGGCGACCGCTGGGCAGGCCGTACACGCTCATCTGGCCGCTGAAGCCACCGGAAACGAAATTGTAGAATTCATCGTGCTTACCGGGCGGCACATAGGCTTTGGTGGCATCGCCGGTGGCGGCAGAACCGGCATTCTTGGGCTTACAGGCCGGGAAAAGGAAGCCGGCAGCTGCAATAGTAAGCATGAGCAGTGACAGGCTCAGTCTTGGCTGTTTCATGTGGTTATTTTAAGGGGTAATCAGATTGGTTATTTGGCACCGTCGTTTTTACGCATGAATTCGAGCACCTGGCGGGCATCATCATCCGTAAGGTTCTGGTTGGGCATACGCACCAGGCAGAGCTCCAGCTGGGCCTGCACTTCCGGATCCTTGTCGATCATAGGATCGGGGTTGGTGATGAAGTTCATGATCCAGTAAGGCGCCTTGCGCTGGGTAATACCCTTCCATCCAGGACCCACAAGCTTCTCATCGGTGGTCTTATGGCAGGAAAAACACTTGGTACCGGATATAGCCTCTCCCTTTGCCGCCATGGCCGCATCCAGGGCACCTACCGTCACATTACTTTCATTGAATTTTCCTTCGCCGCGCTTGGGATCATAAGAACTGGCATCGGCCACCATGCTCTTGGCAGGTTCTGCGGCCGAGCCTCCGTCGGTTTCAGGTTTCTGTTCTCCGCCGCCGCAGGCCGCCAGCAATGCCAGGGCAGCCAGGAATACTGAGGTGAGGTAAGCTCTTTTCATGTTGGGTTGACTTTTGTTTGATTTAGCAGCAAAACTATTTTGGTTGCATACCATACCTTTATGACTGCAATCATAAGGAAGTCTTCCAGCCTGCATATTTATTCCTGATAACCTGATTTATGTCATGTTTTGCTGGATTCACGTTCCCTGTTTTTGCCAAAAACACGAGCGCCCATGTTTTTTCTGCACGGCCCCGATGCACAACAAAAAGGCAGCGTCAGCATTGACCTGCTGTTGGCCTATGGTGCAGCTTACAAAAAGCTGAAGAAGCAGGAAGTCATTTTCCGCGAAGGGCAGCCGGCCAGTTTTTTCTATGTTATTGAAGCCGGCAGGGTAAAAATGTACAACATCAATGATGAGGGACGCGAATTCATCCAGGGCATCTTTACCGCAGGCAACAGCTTTGGTGAGCCGCCCGTGATCAGCGGCGGCCAATACCCGGCCAATGCCATGGCACTGGAAGACACCGTGCTGCTGCGGATGACCCGGGAGAAGATCATCCTGCTGCTGCGGGAGAATCCCGATGTACACCTGGCCTTCACCACCATGCTCGCCAACCGCCTGCTGGCAAAGGCCCAGAACATGCGCGACCTCACCAGTTACGGGCCCGAACACCGCATCACCAGCCTGCTGAAACAGTACAAGAAACACTGCGGTTGCCCGGACAACGAAGTGATGCGGGTGGAGCTCACCCGCCAGGAAATAGCCGACATGACCGGCCTGCGGGTGGAAACCGTGATCCGCACCATGAAGGCCATGGAAGAAAAAGGACTGCTGCACATTGAGCACCGCAAAGTGTTGATATGAGCCGGCAACCAGCCCCCGCGCTGGCCATTCTTCCCTATCTTACGGGCAAAACGATGCGCCCTATGCAACCCCTGTGGGTGGACCCCGATATTGCTGTGGCCAGCACCCTGCAAAAAGATTTCTATCTGGACGACCATTATTATCATGCAGCCCGCGAAAAGATCTTTGCGCAAAGCTGGCAGTGGCTTGTATGCGGCAATCCCGTGGCATCGGGCGGACAGTGCCACCCGGTGACCCTGCTGGAAGGACTCCTTGATGAACCGCTGCTGCTCACCAACCAGGATGGGCAGGTGCACTGCATCAGCAATGTTTGCACCCACCGCGGCGCCCTGCTGGTGAAAACGCCCTGCCAGGGTGCGCACATTCGCTGTCCGTACCACGGGCGGCTCTTTGACCTCAACGGGCAGTTCCGTTCCATGCCTGAGTTTAAGGAAGTGCGCAACTTCCCCACCAGCCAGGACCATCTCAAAAGCCTGCCCCTGCGGCATTTCGCCGGCAGCCTGTTCACCAACCTCTCGGGCCGCTCCGGTTTCGATGAATATTTCGGCCCTATGCTGGAGCGACTCAGCTGGCTTCCCATGGACAGCTTCCAATTCCGGCCCGATCTGTCGAGGGATTACCGGGTGAAGGCCCACTGGGCCCTGTATTGCGAGAACTACCTCGAAGGATTCCATATCCCATTTGTCCATCCGGCCCTCAACGCAGCCCTGGATTTTGGCAGCTACCGAACCGAATTGTACGAGCGCAGCTCCCTGCAACTGGGTATTGCCAAAGAGCAGGAAGACTGCTTCGACCTGCCGGAGTCATCCCCGGACTATGGGCAGAAGATTGCTGCCTACTACTATTTCGTTTTCCCGAATCTCATGTTCAATTTCTATCCCTGGGGGCTATCGCTCAATGTAGTACAGCCGGCAGGGCTTTCTGAAACCAGGGTACGGTTCTTCACTTTTGTGTGGCAGGAAAACAAACGGCAGCAGGGCGCCGGCGCTGATGTTGACGCCACGGAAATGGAGGATGAAGAAGTGGTGGAGAGTGTGCAAACGGGCATCCGCTCGCGTTTCTACCGCCAGGGCCGCTACTCGGTAAAACATGAAACCGGCACCCATCATTTTCACCGGCTCATTGCCCAGTTCATGAACGCTTCATGACAACACCTGCCCGCACACGCATTGGCCTGCATACCGCTGTATCGGTGGTGGTGGGAAGCATCATCGGATCCGGCATCTTCATGAAACCCGCCACCATGGCGGCACAGACAGGCTCTGGCTGGGCGCTGGTGCTGGTATGGATAGCCGGCGGCCTGCTCTCGCTGTGCGGCGCACTCATCTTCGCCGAACTGGGTGCCATGTTTCCGGCCACAGGCGGGCTGTACCTCTACCTGAAAAAAATGTACGGCCGGTTTGTAGCCTTTCTCTACGGATGGGCCGCATTCACCGTCATAAATACAGCTGCCGTTGCAGCCATTTCCTTTGTATGTGCCACCTATGCCGGCTATTTCCTGCCCCTGCCCTCGCCCGACGCGGAAACGGTGCAACGCCTTGCCTGGCATATACCCGGGATTGGCGATATCTACCCGCTCAAAGATGCCGGCACCAAATGCCTGGCCATTGGCATGGTGGTATTCCTAACAGCGCTCAATGCCACCAGCCTCAGTGCCAGCGGCCGGCTGCAACTGCTTTCCACCCTGGCTAAAGTGGGTGTGTTTGCAGCCCTTATCGGGGGTATCTTCCTGTCGGGCAACGGACGGTTTGACCACCTCACGGAGTCCGCACCCAACGCCCCTGCCGGCATGGACTGGCTCCGGGCCTGTATGGCAGCCCTCACCGGCGCCTTTGTAGCCTACGATGGGTGGCAGAGTATTGGCTTCATGGGTGGCGAAGTGGAGAAGCCGGAGAAAAACATTCCCCGCAGCATCCTCCTGGGCGTGCTCACCGCCATGGCCATTTATGTGCTGGTAAACCTGGCCTATTCCTATGCCCTGCCCATTGGGGTGCTCGCCGCCTCGCCATTGGTGGCTGCAGATGCCATGGCGGCCATGCTGGGACAAAACAGCGGTGCCATCATGGCAGCCATGGTAGTGATTGTAACTTTTGGTGCCGTCAATGGCAACCTCATGTCCACCGCAAGGGTTACCATGGCCATGGGCCAGGACAGGCTGTTCTTTGCCGCCGCAGGCCGCACTAAAAAAGAAAACGGATTGCCCGTCCATGCATTATGGATCCATTGCGCCTGGATCACCGTGCTCATCATCTCCGGCAGCTTTGATATGCTGGCCGATATGTTTGTATTTGTCACCTGGGTATTCATCATTGTAGCCTGCACCGGGCTGGTGGTGCTCCGGAAAAAAATGCCCGATATGGCCAGGCCTTACAAGATGTGGGGCTACCCCTGGCTGCTGATCCTATTCTGCCTTTTTGCCTGCTATTATGTGTACAGTGTGGTGGCCTTTGAAATCACCGCCTACCAGGCCGGAAAAATACCATTGATCAATTCGCTGCTGGGACTGCTCATCACCCTGGCTGGTATACCTTTCTACGGGCTGTTCCGCTACCGGCAACCTGCCAACAAGCCGGGTGGCCCTCCCAACAGATAATACCATTCGTTTGCAGGCTTACCCAAACGTCTGGCTTACTTTCGCCGTAGATTACCGCTTACCTTCAAACGGGAGCAACCGCTAAAATCAACACATTCCAGATGAAGGAAATACTGCAACGTGTATACTGGGGCAATCCCCTGCAAGACTACCTCATTGCCCTCCTGGTGATGTTTCTCATCATCAGTGCCGTACGCCTGTTCCGGAAACTGGCCCTGCAGCGGCTGAGGCAGTTGTCGCAAAAAACAGACACCGTGTGGGACGACCTGCTGGTGCGGCTGCTCGACAAGTCGGTGCTGCCACTGCTCAATGTGCTGGCCCTGTATGCCGCCTCCCATTACCTCACCCTGCCGGAGCGGGTGAACCGGTATTTCAATATGGCCATGGCTGTGCTGGTTACCTTCTTTGTCATTCGGCTGCTGGTGGCCGCCATTCAGCAATCACTGAATGCCTACCTCGACAAGCAGGAAAATGCGGAGGAAAAGAAGAAGCAGGTGCGGAGTTTCATGGTGATCGTCAAGATACTCATCTGGCTTATTGGTATCCTCTTCCTGTTCGATAACCTGGGCTTTGACATCACTGCCGTCATCACCGGCCTGGGCATCGGTGGTATTGCCATTGCCCTGGCGGCCCAGACTATTCTGGGCGACCTGTTCAGCTACTTTGTCATTTTCTTTGACCGGCCTTTTGAAATAGGCGACTTTGTGGTGGTAGACGACAAACGCGGAACCGTAGAATATATAGGCCTCAAAACCACCCGCATCCGCAGCCTCACCGGCGAGCAACTGGTTATATCCAATACCAACCTCACCAACAGCCGCCTGCACAATTTCAAGCTGCTCGAAAGGCGCCGCATTGTGATGAACCTCAGCGTAACCTATGGTACCCCTTCCGAAAAACTGCAACGCATTCCGGGGATGATCCGTCAGATCATAGAAGCCGTGCCCCAAACCACCTTCGACCGCGCCCATTTCGCCACCTACGGTCCATACAGCCTGCAGTTTGAGGTGGTATACTTCATAGAAACACAGGACTACATGGTGTACATGGATGCCCAACAAACCATCAACCTGGCCATCTATGATGCTTTCGCCGCCGAAGGCATCTCCTTTGCCTATCCCACCCAGCAGATCCTGCTCTCCAGGGAGCAGCCTGTCGCCTGATCTGCCTGCCACTGGTCATCGGTTACCGCCCTTTAACCATTTATTTACGAAGCTTGTCGTATAATTGTGTCAGTTTTAAACCTGAAATCTGTTTATCATGGCAAAACA
>JALOMZ010000037.1 GCA_025455205.1 Chitinophagaceae bacterium
CTCATTTGGAATTTGGATTTTACTCATTTGGATTTTCATAATGGTATATACTTCACATGTTTAGTTTAGAAAATATTTCCCGCGCGGTGCATGAGTGGCTGTTTGACACCCTGCATCCCCAGCTGGCGCTGATGGTGGAATTTGCCATCATTGGCGTACTGATCATTGGCCTCTTTGCGGTACTGGGGCTGGTGCTGGTCATGATGGAACGAAAGGTGAGTTCCTGGATGCAACTGCGCCTGGGTCCCAACCGTATCGGACCGGGTGGCTGGTTTCAGACCGTGGCCGACACCCTGAAGTTGATTGTGAAAGAGGGCATGAGCCCCAACAGCGCCGACAAGCTGCTCTTCAATATGGCCCCCATACTGGTAATCATTGTGTCCATGGTGATCATGGCCCCCATTATGTTTGCCCGCGGCTTCCAGATCTGGGACATCAATATCGGCGTGCTGTTTGTGACCGCCGTTTCCTCCCTGTCCATTATCGGCATCCTCATGGCCGGCTGGGCCAGCAACAACAAATACTCCCTGCTGGGTGCCATGCGCAGTGGTGCACAAATTGTGAGCTATGAGTTGTCGGCAGGCCTGTCCATACTCACCATTGTGGTGCTCACCGGCAGCCTGCGGGTGTCGGACATTGTTTCTGCACAGGAAACCGGCTGGTGGCTGTTCAAGGGACATATTCCCGCCGCCATCGCCTTTGTAACCTTCATCATTGCCGCCACAGCAGAAACCAACCGCGCCCCCTTTGATATGGCCGAAGCCGAAAGTGAACTCACTGCCGGCTTCCATACCGAATACTCCGGCATGAAGTTCGCCCTCTTCTTCCTGGCAGAATACGTGAACATATTTGTGGTATGCGCCATTGGCGCCACCTTATTCCTGGGCGGATGGATGCCCTTCCATATTGGACATTGGGAACAGTTCAACCATATCATGAACTGGATCCCTTCCTCTGTGTGGTTCTTCGGCAAGACCTTCTTCCTCATTTTCGTGATCATGTGGTTCCGCTGGACCTTCCCGCGCCTCCGCATCGACCAGTTGCTCACACTCGAATGGAAATACCTGCTTCCCATCAGCATGTTCAACCTCTTGCTGGTGACCATGATAGCGCTGATGGGGTGGCATTTTTAGTTTGAAGTTTGATGTTCGATGTTACATGCCAAGCATACGTTCACACCTAAAATCATCATACCATGGCAACAGCTAGAAAATTAGAAGAACTGGAAATCTGGAAGCTGTCCAGAGAGTTCTGTAAGTTGGTTTACCCCATCACCTGCAGGGAAGAGTTTTTGAAAGATTATCGTTTCAGAAATCAACTAAATGATTCTTCAGGATCCATTATGGACAATATTGCAGAAGGCTTCGAAAGGGGAGGCAACAACGAACTTGTTCAATTCCTCAGTATTGCGCGAGGCTCCTGCGGGGAATCAAGGTCGCAGATATACAGGGCATTTGATCGAGGCTATCTGTACCAGGATGAACTGACACAACTTGTTACATTAAACGAAGAAATCAGTAATAAGACCGGCTCATTTATGAACTACCTGAACAACTCACCCTTGCGGGGTATCAAGTTCAAGGACAGGAGGTAGCAACATCATCGAACATCAAACATCAAACATCAAACAAACGGATTACATGAACCTCAAAGAATACTTTTCAAACATCTTCCACGGCGTTAAATCGCTGGCCACCGGCATGAAAGTGACGGGCGGTTATTTTCTCCGGCATCATAAGGAGAAGATCACCGAGCAATACCCCGACAACCGTTCCACACTGGTGCTGGCAGAACGTTTCCGCGGCGAGGTGGTGATGCTACACGATGAAAACAATGAGCATGCCTGCACCGGCTGCACTGCCTGCGAACTGGCCTGTCCCAATGGCACCATCAAGATCATTACCAAATTCGACATATCGCCCGAAGGCAAGAAGAAAAAGGCGCTGGACACTTTTATCTACCACCTGGAGCTCTGCACTATGTGCAACCTCTGCGTGGAGGCTTGTCCCACCGGTGCCATCAACATGGCCCCCACATTTGAACACAGCGTATTTGACCGCAGCCAGCTCACCAAGAAGCTCAATAAGCCCGGATCCAAAATCCGCGAAGGCGTAGAATAACATCATCTAACTGCAATCCCTGAGCACATGGAAATTTCGAGTATCATATTTTACCTCATTGCCGCTTTCATTCTGGGCATGGCACTGATGGCTGTAACGGCCAAACAGATCTTCCGTTCGGCCATCTGGCTGTTGTTCACCCTCATTGGCGTGGCATCACTCTATTTCTGGATGGAAGTGGAGTTCATTGCTGCGGTGCAGATTGTTGTGTATGTGGGTGGCATTGTGGTGCTGATCATCTTCAGCATTTTCCTTACGGAACAGGCTTCCAAAGACATGCCGCCCCCCAAACCGGCACGCAAGCTGGCCGCCGCCCTGGCCGTGCTGCTGGGCCTGGCCTTTGCCGGGTCGCTGATCTGGCAGTATGGCTTCCAGCCGGCCGGCGCGGCATTCGACAACGAGGTTTCCCGTATTGGCGAGGCCATGCTGCGCACCGATGCAGATGGCTATGCCCTGCCCTTTGAAGCCGTGAGCATCTTGTTGCTGGCAGCCATGGTGGGCGCCATTGTGATTGCCATCAAACACGAAAAGAAACCAGTGCCACAGGCTGCGGAGCAGGAAGCTCCGGAGGCAGCATCACCCATTACCGAAACAGCCTGACCAGGCGCATCCATTACACCACACCCGCCATTCAGCAGAAATATTCCAGACGCGGTAAGCATAAAAAAAGAATATCATGGTATCTATTTCCCATATCCTGTTGCTCAGTACGGCCCTGTTCTTTATTGGCATGTACGGACTGTTCACGCGCCGCAACATGATTGCGATGCTCATGAGCATTGAGCTGATCCTCAACAGCATAAACATCAATTTTGTGGCCTTCAACAAGTACCTCTGGCCCGGACGGCTGGACGGGATCTTCTTTACCATCTTCATCATCACTATTGCGGCTGCAGAAGCGGCCATCGCTATTGCCATCATCATCAACCTCTACCGCAGTCAGCTCAGCATAGACGCAGAGGATGCCACTGAACTCAAGTATTAACCCGGTATTGACATCAACATGAACTACGCACAATTCACCGCCCTGCTCCTGCTGCTGCCACTGGCTTCATTTACCGTACTGGGTATCTGGGGACGCAAGTACATCCGGCAGGCCTCCGGCATCATAGGCACCACGGTGCTGCTTGTCATTACAGCGTTATCGTTGTATGCCGCTTACAGCTATTTCCTGGTAGACGGGCAAACCAATGGCACCTATCAACCCATCATTGCCCTGCAACTGCCCTGGCTGCAGTTTGGCTACCAGCAACTGAGTATAGACATGGGCATCCTGCTGGACCCCATATCGGTGATGATGCTGGTGGTGATCAGTGTGGTATCACTCATGGTGCACATTTTCAGCCTGGGCTACATGAAAGATGAAGAACGTTACAGCACCTACTTCGCCTTCCTGTCGCTGTTCACCTTCAGCATGCTGGGACTGGTGATATCCGTGAATATATTCCAGATATATATGTTCTGGGAACTGGTGGGTGTTTCGTCTTACCTGCTCATTGGCTTCTTCTTCACCAAGCCCAGTGCCGTGGCCGCCAGCAAGAAGGCTTTCATTGTAACCCGCTTTGCCGACCTGGGCTTCCTTATCGGCATCCTCATCCTGGGCATACAATGCGGCACCCTCGATTTCATGAGCATCATTGAGCGGCTTACCAATCCGCAGAGTGAGGCTTATATCGGTATGACCAGCACCGGCTTCCTTGGTCTGTCTTCCCTCACCTGGGCCCTGATACTGGTGTTCATGGGCGGCGCAGGCAAGTCGGCCATGTTTCCGCTGCATATCTGGCTGCCCGATGCCATGGAGGGTCCCACGCCTGTTTCGGCCCTTATCCATGCCGCCACCATGGTGGTGGCCGGCGTATACCTGGTGGCCAGGCTGTTCCCCGTATTCCAGCTGGATGAAATAGCACAAAACATAGTAGCCTGGACGGGTGCCACCTCCGCCCTTTTTGCTGCCATCATTGCCACCACACAAACCGATATCAAGCGGGTGCTGGCCTACAGTACCATGTCGCAGATAGGATATATGATGTTTGCCCTGGGCGTATCCGGTTATGGTGGCGAAGCCGGCCTGGGTTTCACGGCCTCCATGTTCCACCTGTTTACCCACGCCTTCTTCAAGTCGCTGCTCTTCCTGGGCGCCGGCGCCGTCATCCATTATGCCCACAGCAACGACATGCTGCATATGGGCGGGTTGCGTAAATACATGCCGGTTACCCATGCCACCTTCCTGCTGGCCTGCCTGGCCATTGCGGGCGTGCCGCCCCTCTCTGGCTTTTTCAGCAAGGAAGAGATTCTGCTGGCCGCCTGGCAGGGCAACAAGGCCATCTATTTCATTGCGCTGGGTACGGCCGGCCTCACCGCCTTCTACATGTTCCGGCTGTACTTCATGATCTTCTGGCAGCGGGACAAGCATTATCACAGCGATCATGGCGAAGCACCCTTCAGCATGAAGCTGCCGTTGCTGGTACTGGGTGCCCTCACCGTGGGCACCGGCTTCATCCCGTTTGCACAATGGGTGAGCAGCGATGGCAAACCCTTCGAAACGGCCCTGCACCTCGATTTTTCTGCTGCCCCCATAGCCATGGTGGTAGCAGGCATCGGATTAGCCTACAGCTTTTACCGGAAGGAGAATGACAAGCCCGCACGCCTGTCGGCCGCCCTTGGAAGCCTTTACCGGAGCGCCTACAACAAATTCTATATCGATGAGCTCTA
Source organism: Chitinophagaceae bacterium (assembly GCA_025455205.1). GTDB lineage: Bacteria > Bacteroidota > Bacteroidia > Chitinophagales > Chitinophagaceae > Phnomibacter. The sequence continues at coordinate 4,833 of JALOMZ010000037.1, forward strand.
TCTCTTTGTGACGCATAAGATCATCTTCCGGTTCATTGGCCGGCCGGCAGCCTGGGCCGACCGCAACCTGGTGGATGGCACTGTCAATGGTCTGGCCACCAGTACAGAAAATGCAGCCGGGGCCATCAAGGGATGGCAGAGCGGCAAGGTGCAGCACTATGCCTTGTATTTCTTCGGCGGCGTTCTGGTATTGGCCTTTTTATTCATTTATCTCTGGAAGTAAGTAAATCATCATACGCATGAACCTCAACTGGCTGATCATAGTACCCCTCCTTACCGCGCTGGCTGTATTGCCCTTTCGCCAACTCCGGCAGATCAGGCTGATTGCCCTGGCCGGATCGGCTGCGCAGCTGCTATTGTCGCTGGTATTGCTGCGCCTTTTCCTGCAGCACCCGGAAGCCAAGCTCAGCGGCGCCATGCTGTTCGAAAGCAGCTACAGCTGGTTTGAGCCCCTGCATATCAACCTGCATACAGGTATAGATGGCATTTCCCTGTCGATGATCCTGCTCACTGCGCTGGTAGTGCTGGCCGGGGTGCTCGTGAGCTGGAAAATGGAAAAGATGAGCCGCGAGTTCTTCTTCCTGCTCCTGCTGCTGAGTGCCGGCGCCTATGGCTATTTCATTTCGCTGGATGTATTCACCATGTTCTTCTTCCTGGAAATGGCGGTGGTGCCCAAGTTCCTGCTGATAGGTATCTGGGGCAGCGGCAAGAAGGAATACAGCGCCACCAAACTGGTGCTGATGCTGATGGGCGCCTCTGCGTTAGTATTTGTAGGTCTGGCCGGGCTCTATTTCAACCATCCCGCCGGTGAACACACTTTCAGCATGACAGTACTTGCGAATAACCCGCCCACGGCCGACGTGCAGCGCTTTTTCTTTCCCTTTGCCTTCATAGGCTTTGGTGTTTTCACCGCCCTGTTCCCCTTTCATACCTGGGTGCCCGATGGTCACTCCAGTGCCCCCACAGCGGCCAGCATGTTCCTGGCTGGCATCAGCATGAAACTGGGTGGATACGGCGTATTGCGGGTGGCCACCACCATCATGCCCGAAGCTGCATCCTATTATGCGCCCTACATCATTGTGTTGTCGGCCATCGCCATCCTGTATGGATCCTTTGCCACCATGATGCAAACCGACCTGAAATATATCAACGCCTATTCTTCGGTAAGCCATACCGGCTTTGTGCTGTTCGGCATTGGCATGCTTACCAAAACAGCTATTGCCGGTGCTGTGATACAGATGGTTTCGCACGGCCTCATGACAGCCCTCTTCTTTGCCGTGATAGGCATGGTTTACGAACGAACGCATACGCGTGAGGTAGCCAAAATGGGCGGGCTGCTGAAAGCCATTCCCTTTATCTCCACCGTATTCGTTATTGCCGGCCTCACCTCCCTGGGCCTGCCCGGCTTCAGTGGCTTTGTGGCAGAAATGATGGTGTTTATCGGCAGTTGGGAAAACAGCGGCGTATTGCACCGCACCGCCACCATTGCCGCCACGGCCTCCATTGTGGTAACGGCCGTATATATTCTGCGTGCTGTGGGCAAGGTGATCATGGGCCCGGTGGAGCACAAGGCCTATTTCGATTTCAGGGATGCCACCTGGAACGAAAAACTCGCCGCCATTTTGCTCATAGCCGGCATCGTGGCCATTGGCATGGCGCCCTTCCTGATCAACGACCTCATTGCCCCGGGCACCGAGGCCATTATGGAGAAACTCAGTGCCTCCACCCGATAAAAGTTTCACACAAAGGGCGCAAGCCCGCCCTAACAGCTCTTTGCATATGATATACCTACACCACACCAACACGCAAGCCCCATCGCCCGTTCTCCTATTGCCTATTCATCTTTTCCCTATTTACTCACTCCCTATCGCCTATTCCCCTATTGCCTTATTGACTTATTGACTCATTTACTTATTCCCTGATATGTTACAAGACCTCCTCATACTGATGCGCGCCGAGCTGATGCTCATCCTCATCATCTTCCTGCTCCTCTTTTTGAAGCTGGGCAGTGCCAGCCTGCGCAACGAAACCGTGATGAATATGGTCAATGGACTGCTGCTGGTGGTGCTGGCCCTGGGATTTTTGGTGAAAGACAGCGGCATGATCTTCGGGAACATGTTCCGCACCGACGACCTGCTGCGGCTGGAGAAAAATATGCTCACCCTGGGCACCCTGATCATTTCGCTGCAGTCGTATCAGTGGCTGAAGAAACATGACCAGGCTATGGAGTTCTACCTGCTCATGCTGAGTACCCTGCTGGGCATGTTCTTCATGCTTTCGGCCGCCAACCTGCTTATGTTCTACCTGGGTCTTGAGCTGAGCACCATTCCCCTGGCCGCCATGGTTAATTTTGATTTCAACAAAAAGCAGTCGAGCGAAGCAGGTTTCAAGATGATCGTTTCCTCCGCCTTTGCTTCCGGCCTGCTGCTGTTTGGCATCTCGTGGCTATACGGCACCACAGGCACCATTGATTTTTCCGGGCTTGCAGCCTCGCTGGATGGCAGCCCCCTGCAGTTGTTCGCCTTTATCACCCTGGTGGCCGGATTTGGATTCAAGATCTCTGCAGTGCCCTTTCACCTCTGGACCGCCGACGTATATGAAGGCGCACCGGTGCCGGTCACGTCCTATCTCAGTGTTATTTCCAAAGGTGCCGTGTTATTCGTTTTCACCTCTGTGTTGTACTCCGTGTTCCATGCCATGGGTACGGTATGGTACAATATGATCTTCATCATTGCTGTGGCCACCATGATCACCGGCAATCTCTTTGCCCTGCGGCAGGACAACCTGAAACGGTTCCTGGCCTTCTCCTCCATTGCACAGGTGGGCTTCATGCTGGTGGGCATCAGCGGGCAAAGCCGGGAAGGCGCTGCTGCGCTGATCTTCTTTGTACTCATTTACATATTCAGCAACCTGGCCGCCTTTGGGGTCATCACCCTGGTGAGCAGCGCTTCCGGACGGGAACGTATTTCCGATTACCGCGGATTCTACCAGTCCAACCCGGCACTCACCTGGATACTGGCCATTGCGCTTTTCTCGCTGGCAGGCATCCCGCCCACGGCCGGCTTCTTTGGCAAGTTCTTCCTGATACTGGCAGGTGCCGGCAAGGGCAACTGGCTGCTCATTACCATTGCCGCACTCAACATGATCATCTCGCTATACTATTACCTGCGCATCATCAAAGCCATGTTCATGGAACACAATGCATCCCCGCTGGCCAAAGTAGACATCCCCTTCTCACCCAGGATAGCTCTGGCCATTTGCGTGGCAGGCATTTTGATCACAGGTTTGTACAGCGGCGCCTACCAATACATATATCAATTGCTATCATGATGTTTTTTGTTTGGGGTTTTGGTTTTTTCTTAAACACAATTAAGACCTCAAAAATCAAACCCGCTGAACAATCTGAACCGCCCGGCATAAAGAACCACAAACATCAAACATCGAACTTCAAACCTTTCACATGGCCATCAATAAAAACCATCCTTTTGAAGACCTCAATGGCACCAAGTGTGCCGTGGTGGAAACCAATTGCTCCATGGACCGGGTCAATTTTCTGAAGCCACTGCTGGAGTATAACGGCTATGAAGTGGTGGTGGCAGAAGCGGCCCCACCCAAAGCGGCTGCCAAGCCGGCTGCCGCCACAGAAGGCGAAGCAGCTGCTCCTGAAGCACCGCCTGCTTCGCTGCTGTTCACCGTAGGGGTAACGGATGTGATGTTCAATGCCACCAACGCCGTATTTGGCCGCCTGCTCAAAACGCCGCAGGGAAGCATCGTTACGCAGGCTTACTGGCTGCAGAAAGAAGCCGTGAGCGATGATGAAACGCCCTATTATGAAAAGCGGGCACTCTTCGCAAAATAAATACCGCCCGTGCACTAACTTCCTGCAGCAACACCATTTAATCATGGCTGACGTTTTGCGCCTTATTCGTGGCACCTTGGCAATGTCCTCGCTGGTGCTGCTTCTTGCACCCGGCCTGCCAGGCTGCCGCAGCTCTGCCGATCAGGCCAGCGATACGGCCCAGTGGCTGCAACAGGGCGATGCCCTCAGCCGCGCGGCATTCGACACATTGCGAACTTCCCTGATGCAGGCCATTGCCACCCTGGGATTGCCGGGTGCCGTTCCGTACTGCCACCAGCATGCGGCCACACTTACAGCCAGCGCAGCTCCTGAGGGCGTGATAATAAGCCGGGTGAGTCCCCTTTACCGCAATCCGGATAATGCGGCCGACAGCCTTGACCAGGCCACCTGGCAGCATTTCCAGCAGCTGAAAACACAGGGCGACAGTCTGGTTCCCCTGGTGGTAACCCATGATGATAGAGCTATCTATTACAAGCCCATCCTGCTGCAGCCTATGTGCACGCCCTGCCACGGCCAACCCGGTACTGATATCCCGGAAGCGGTGATGGCAGCCATACGGGATAAATACCCCAACGACAAAGCCATCGGCTTCCGCCCCGGCGACCTCAGGGGTTTGTGGAAGATCAGCTTTCCCAAAAAGCCATAACCGTTACTACTGCAACCCTTAGGGATGCCCTGCTGCCAGTAGCACCAATTACCTCTTCCCGAG
>JALOMZ010000357.1 GCA_025455205.1 Chitinophagaceae bacterium
CACCATGGTCGGCGGTCAGGAAGAAGACGTATTCATTCTTGCCCACCTCCTTGTCCAGAAAGGCAAAGAATTCGGCCAGTTCCTTGTCAAGACGCAGGTAGGTGTCTTCAATTTCGATGCTGTTGGGACCATACTGGTGGCCCACATAGTCGGTGGATGAGAGGCTGATGGCCAGCAGGTCGGGGATGGCATCTTTGCCCAGCTGTTCTGCTTTCAGGGCTTCCTTGGCAAATTGAAGGGTGAGGGTATTGCCAAAGGGTGTTGAGCGTATGAGGCCGTAATTTTTACCCATGGCCCCTTGCAGCTTGTGCGGGAACACCGGGGCACTGTCGCCGGCATTCTTGCCTTCATAAGGGGCATTGTCAATATCACTGTTTACATAGGTGTCAATAGGGTATAAAGTATGCCAGTCGTTTTTGTACAGGCTGTCGGTCCATTTGCGGGCATTGAAGCCATTCACCCAGGCCGGCAGTTCATTCATGTACCAGGTGCTGCTTACCCAGTTGCCATTGCCGCCTTCATACCAATAGGCGGTGCCGGTATGGCCGGCCGGCAAAATGGATCCGCGGTCCTTAATGGCCACGCCAACCACCTTGGACCGGAAATTGGTGGCCAGTCGCAGTTCGTCGGAAATGGTGGTGGTCCAGAGGTTGCGGGGCGACATGGGCTCGGAATTGGCCACACCACCCAAAACCTTCACCTGCTCGTCTTCCACACAATACACTTCGCGGTTCAGGCCCTTGTCGAACCACTCATTACCCATAATACCATTGATGGCCGGTACCGATCCGGTATACACACAGGCATGTCCGGCGGCGGTTACCGTTTGGGCGTAGGGAATGAATGTGTTCTCGGCACTGAAGCCCTGCCTGATCAGCCGCCGGAACCCATTGTCGGAATAACGGTCATAATAGCGGTACAGGAAATCCCAGCGCATCTGGTCTACCACCATTCCCACCACCAGCTTGGGGCGCTTGCCGTCGTATGGTTGCGAGGACGCGGGCTGAAAGGAGGCCAGCAGGAGGGTAAACATCAGCAACATCAGGTATAATCTCCGGTAGATCATGATTACAGTTTGAGGGAGCACAAATGTAGGGGGCAATTCAACAGGCCCACCAGGGTCAGAAGGGCTGTTGCATGCCCCCTTTTGCGCTACCATGCGTAAATCTTACATTTGCGCCCAATTCAGCAGGTGTCGACCCTGCCGTTTTTACAGAAAATTCACTTTATTATGGCAGACATTTTTGAAAGACTCGTCAAGAATTATGGCCCCCTCGGTCAGCACCGCGAAAGGGCGCATGGCTATTTTGCTTTCCCCAAGCTGGAAGGACCCATTGGCCCCCATATGACATTTCGCGGCAAGGAAATGATCGTTTGGAGCCTGAACAACTACCTGGGGCTGGCCAACCATCCGGAAATACGCCGTGTAGACGCTGAGGCAACGGAAGAATTCGGCCTGGCCTATCCCATGGGTGCCCGCATGATGAGTGGCAACAGCAACTACCACGAACAACTGGAGCGGGAACTGGCAGCGTTCGAACATAAGGAAGATGCCATCCTGCTGAACTTTGGTTACCAGGGCATTATGAGTGCCATCGATGCCTTGTGCGGCCGCCACGATGTGGTGGTGTACGATGCCGAAAGCCATGCCTGTATCATCGATGGCCTGCGCCTCCATCCCGGCCATCGCTATGTATTCAAGCACAATGATGTGGCAGATTGTGAAAAGCAATTGCAGCGCGCCACCCAGCTGATCGAAAAGCAGAAGGCCGGGGGCATACTCGTGATCACCGAAGGCGTTTTCGGTATGGCCGGCGACCAGGGCAGGCTGAAAGAGATCTGCGACCTCAAAAAGAAATATGAATTCCGCCTGCTGGTAGACGATGCCCATGGCTTTGGTACCCTGGGCGAAACAGGTGCCGGTGCCGGAGAGGCACAAGGCTGCCAGGATGATATTGACCTCTACTTCAGCACCTTCGCCAAGTCCATGGCCAGCATAGGTGCCTTCCTGGCAGGTCCCCGCACCATCATCGACTACATCCGTTACAACATCCGCAGCCAGATCTTCGCCAAGAGCCTGCCTATGCCACTGGTCATCGGCAACCTGAAGCGCCTGGATATGCTGCGCACCATGCCCGAGCTGAAGGCCAAACTCTGGTCTAACGCCACCAAACTGCAGGATGGCTTGAAATCCCGCGGCTTTGATATCGGTAAAACGGACTCCGTGGTAACCCCCGTGTACATGAAAGGCGGCGTGGAAGAAGCTACCGCCATGGTGATGGACCTGCGGGAGAACTACGGCATCTTCTGCTCCATTGTGGTGTATCCGGTGATTCCCAAAGGACATATCATCTACCGCCTGATCCCTACGGCTGCCCATTCCGACGAGGACATTGAGCGCACCCTTGAGGCCTTCTCTGAAACCAAGGCCAAGCTGGATGCCGGTGCCTATAAGGTGGAAGCCATTCCCGACATGGCCGAGAAAGCCTGAGCAGCAGGAACCCCGGATTGAGATCCCGGAGAAACGGTCAACAATACCAATACCCTTTCAATCGAAAGGGTATTTTTTTTGGCCGGCACGAATCCTGGCCAACAAAAAAGCCCCGCGTGGCGGGGCTTTTCTTAATCAAAACCATTAACCATTAACCTTTCCTATGAAAATTCAGGGCTAATATCGGAAAAAAACGTTTAACAAAACAAGAGCTCCCGAAAGGTTTTTCTGACGGCAGGCGATACCTCCTTTCGGTACTTACCGGCGCCACTGACCCTTGAATTGCTTCTGCCAGGCCAGAAAATCCATTTGTTCATTGGCCCGGCTGCCATAATACTTGAGCAGCATTTCCATCTCTGCCGGCTTGAGCGCTCCGGGGATCACTTCCCAGTCGCCTTTCTCCGGAATGATGACCGTAGATGGATAGACCATGTTGCCGCGCAGTAATTCTACGGCCAGCCGGTTCACTTTGTAGCGGGCCATATACTCATATTGCCTGCCTTGCCATTGTTGGGTGTTTTTGTCCTCCGCATTCAGCTTCATGGGGTAGAAATGCTGTTGCACATAGGCCGCCACAGAAT
>JALOMZ010000358.1 GCA_025455205.1 Chitinophagaceae bacterium
CCCTTGCCGGCCTTGATCCAGGGTTTGCCGGAAAGACGGGTAAGCTGCACCACGGCACCAGCGCTGTCAATGAGTTGTATCACCCCTTCCATAATGCCATCGTCGAACAGCACTGTGGCCCCGGGGCGCAGGGCCTGCAGCACATGCGGCTGGTGGCAGGCAATCACTTTTTCATTGGCGGGCCAGCTGCGGGCGCCGGGTTCTACCAGCCTGATGCGTTCGCCCGCAGAAACCGGAATGCGCCCGGGAATTTCCTGCGGACTCTTGAGCAAAATGCGGAATTTGGGACCTGCCAGGTCCATATACAGTTTGCAGGAACGCCCTGTTTTGCGGGCGGCCTGCCGCAGGGTGCGCAGGATCTTCTTCCAGGTTTTGGGTTCATCATGGGCGCAGTTGATCCTGGCCAGCTGCATGCCTTTGTGCAGCAACGATTCCAGGAAGGAAGGGTCATTGGCCATCTCGGCATCGAGCGTTACCATGAACGCAGGCTCTTTGCCGGAAGTGTGCGCACCAAAAAGTGCCTTGGCATGGCGCCGTATATTGGCCGCCCCTTCACGGGCATCGCAGGTGTTGAGCGCCTCCGCAGCTACGGGCTGCCCCAAACGGGCCAGGACCTCTTGTATCTGCCGGTGCACATGGCTCTCGCTGCTGGTGAGCGAGGAGAGGCCGTGGTGGTGCAGCTGGTCCTGCAAACCTGTAATATCCTGGCTGCGCAGCACCAGGTACTGCAAAAGGTTGATGGCGGAGGTACGGTTGGCGGGATGAATGGTGCGAAGCAGCAACTGGTATTGGTGCGGCACCGCTGCCAGCTGTTGTTCCAGTGCCTGCAAATGCCTCACCAGCTTGCGGGGCGGATTTGGTTTCATACAATAGTTCCGGTGATACCACCCGAAAGTGCAGCAGATGCAGATGGCAAAGCATGACCGGCGTCAATACCCGTGTTAAAGTCATTGTGCCTGCAGGTAGTGCACCAGGTACCAGGCCAGTATGGCCAGCAGTATAATGGCAGCCGTGGCCGCGGCCAGCCAGCCCCAGGGCAGTTGCAGCCTCCGGAGGCGCCGGCGCTTTTCGGGTTTGATATGGCTTTTCAGGAAGAGGTCCAGTTCCTGCTGGTAGGCAGGTATCATCTTCTTCTGGCTCACCAGCATCAGGCCTTCCAATGCTTCCTGGTCAATGCCGGAAGCCGACAATTGTTCTTCCAGCCGCTGGCTCTCAGGCGCACTGAGCTGGCCCGTAAGATAGGCTACCAGCTTTTCGTTGTCGATGGGCTGATCCTGGCTGGATAATATTTTGAGCAAATCAGGATGCATGGATTTGACGTTGTTTTTCTACCCAAATTTTGATGTTGCGCTTCCCGTTCTGGATGGCACTCTTCACCTGCATCAGCGAATGACCGGTGCGTTCGGCAATCTGCTGGTAGCTGCATTTCTCCAGGTAAAACAGGGTGACGCATTGCCGCTGGGGTTCCTGCAACTGTTGCAGGCCCTGTTCTATCCACGACAGCAGCTGCTCCTTGTGGTCGCGCTGCAATTTTTCCTCCAGTGGATCAGGACCGGTATCGGCCAGGCCGCCCTGTACCTCCTCGTCCGAAATGGTGCGGTGGTTCTTCCTCAGTTCCATCAGGCAATAATTCCGCGCTACCGTGTATATCCAGCTCTTGAAATAGGTGATGGGGTACTTGCCGGCTTCCCCCAACGCCTTGATGAAAACCTGCTGCACGGCATCCTTGGCTTCTTCTTCATTCCGCAGGTACTTCATGCATACACCAAACAACAGCAGGGTGTAACGCTGCAGCAGGATGCCGAGGTACTGGTTGTTGCCGGATTGCCTGAACATCTCCAGCAATTGTTGGTCAGATAGGTGTTGGGTTCTTTCCTGCACAGGGAGTGCTTTTACTATGGGATGTAAATAAAGAAAAAATTCCACATCCGGATGTCAATCTTTTGCAGATGGCGCAGCTCTCGGTGCTTTGCAGTAGCATTGTGGCTGAAATCAGTATGTATGACGTTTATTACCCTGGTTACCGTGGCGCCCATGCGGGCCGAAGCCAGCCACCGGTCTGAAATGGTGTCCCAGTTGTTGTTTGGGGAACTGGCAGAAGGGCAGGAGGAAAGCGGCGACTTTGTAAAGGTGAAATGCCTGTACGACGGCTATGAAGGATGGGTGCAGCGCAGCCAGCTGGCCCGGCTGGACAGGGGAGCGCATGATTTAACAGTAATAGCTAAGGGTGGTGAGGGTATACCTGTGCTGGTGGATGGCGATCCTGTGGCACTTTCCCCTGGCAGTGAATACTATTTCAGAGCCTCTGCCCGTGGGCAGGTGCAATACAACAGGCTGGAAACGGATGGTCATCTGATCCAATATCCGGAAAACGCAGCGTCTGCCGTGCTGGCGCCTGCAGTTGGTCCGGACCAGGTAGTGTCCCTGGCCCGCACCTTCCTGGGTACACCCTACTTGTGGGGAGGCAAGAGCCGCTGGGGCATTGACTGCAGCGGGCTGGTGCAAATGGTATTCAAGCAAGCCGGCATGTTTGTGCCGCGCGATGCCTGGCAGCAGGCTGAAGGCGGCGATGTGGTGGGCTTTCTGCAGGAAGCAAGGCCCGGAGACCTGGCATTCTTCGATAATGCGGAAGGCCGCATCACCCATGTGGGCATTCTGCTGGGACCGTCAGAGATATTGCATGCATCCGGCGTGGTGCGCATAGATCCCATAGACCACCAGGGCATTGTACACCGGCAAAGCGGCCGGCGCACCCACAGCCTGCGGATCATCAAAAGATTTTTCTGACAAAGCCGATGATGGCCTCATCCCAGCGCAGCAGCTTGAAAGCCGTATAAAACAACACCACGGCAAATATCTTGCGCAGGGTTTCCTTGTCGATGCGCAGGGCTATGGAACTGCCCAGGTAGCCGCCTACTACAAACCCGGCCGCGAGTAGTCCAATCACCCTGAAATCTATGGGGCTGTCGGTGCCCCGTTGGTCGTAGTAATACTTCAGAAAGCCCAGTATCACCACCGGCAGGGTGAGCACCCCCAGCGAGGTGCCCTGGGCCTGATGCTGGGTGT
>JALOMZ010000359.1 GCA_025455205.1 Chitinophagaceae bacterium
TTGCGGGATCGTAATAATAATTACTGATGGCATCGTCCATAAACAGCACATCGCCCTGCCAGCTGATCTGCAGCAAGAGGTTGCCGCTGTTTGCCCCTTCCGGATCGGATATTTGCACAAATCCCTGATCGTTAGTGGTGTAGAGCCTGCCTTTGTGGCGGATATTCTTCCTGATGTTGTAGTCATAGTGCGATCTCCATGTTTGCACGGCAGCTTGTACCAGCGGGGCGCCTGTGATGCGGTTCACAACATAATACCGGTTCTGTTCATGGAAGAAGCTGATATTGCTTACATAGATCCGGGTGGCATTCAGCGGGCTTTTGCCCGGTGTGAACTGCTCATCCGTACCGGCCAGCAGGAGGTATTTACCGGCAGGCAGGCCATCAATCTTAAGTTCGGCGCTGTGCATCCTGAGGTCGTTCATGGCGGGCAGGGGCTGGCTCCACGACCGCAGGGGCTGGGCCTTGGTCCATTGCTGCCACCAGGCTTCGCTGTTTGCTTCTTCATTGGATTCGTTGGCGTCGGCTGTGCCGGGCAGGGCCAGGAGCCGGAAGTGTACCGTGCGGGTATTTTTGAAGTTCACCAGCACCCGAAACGGCTGGTCAACGGTGTTCACCCTTTCGGCCTGCACCTGCAGCAGCGGTTGTTCCAGTTCCTGCAGCAGGTTTTGGGCCTGAATGCCACCCTCAGATTTCGGGAAGCGGGATACCACTTCCTGCGCCATGTTCCGGGCCTCCACATAAGCCATCCTGAATTCCTGGCGGCCGGATGGCTGATACTGGTCGCCTTTTTCTTTCCACCAGGCTGCCAGCAGGCTGCCGGCCTGCATGGCCTGTTCCTCCTGAGGGTACTGCTGGTAGAGCCGCTCCAGGGTTTCGCGATAGAAACGATCTTTATCGGGATGGATACTCTGCAGGTTGGCAAAAACAATGCGCTTTACATCCGCGTCAATCAGGGCGGCAGGCTGCGGGTCCGACAGGTGGAAACGGAGCAGGTCCTGATAAATACGTATGGCCTGCAACACATGGTTGCTGCTGTCTTTGCTGGCAAAGCTGTGGCGAACAAAGCGGGGGGCGGCAGCCAGGGCGACCGGTTCATTGAGTTCAAAGGCATAGGCGGGGCGGGTGATGCCCGTTTCCGTATTCTCAAAATAATCCAGTGCCTCGTGGGCCAGCAGGTCGTACAAAGTGGGGCGCAGGTGGCGGGTATTTCCTTTCAGGATAACGGGGTCGTAAGCTGCCAGGTTGGTTTGTTGCAGCAGGCCGGGATTGCTGAGTGAGGCCCGGTAGGCAGCAGCTATCTGCCGGTGAAAATCTTCCAGTCCCCAGGTTTCTGGGTCTTCTTTCCGGAAGGCAGGGGCGGAGCTTCTGTTGTAGATCTTCCAGCGCTGCTGTTGAAAATAATCCCAGTATAACTGGGCCGTAATGCTGTACAGCACCTGCTTTACCGGTTGGGGTGCTGCGGCCGTTTCGCGGGTGAGGGTGGACAGATTGGTTTTCCATGCGGCCTCATCCAGTTCCATGATCAGTTGTCCCTTCACCACCACAGCCTTCACCAGTTGTGGCTGGTTGCGGCTGGCCTTCGCCTGCCGGTAGATACGATCGACTACGGTGATGGCAGATTTGGGCAGGCTTTGCCGGGCCAGGCTGTCGGCCTCCTGCCAGGCCTTCTCATAGTTGAAAGGCTGTTGGGCAAGCGTTGTTTCCAGCAGGCACAGTGTGAGTAACAGGGACAATAACCTGGCCATCATGGTTGGGGTGGTTTATGGTAAGGTAAACAAATACACGTATTTACATAGGATGAAACCGGTAGCAATAATGCACAATAAGCATCATAAAAAAAGCCGGCGCGGGCCGGCTTAACAGTTCTTTCCAAACATGGCGATGGCTTATTTTTTCAGCGCAGCGGCCATGGTTTTTCCTATGTCGGCAGGGCTGGCCACCACATGAATGCCGCACTCGGCCATGATCTTCATTTTGGCAGCGGCGGTATCGTCGGCGCCGCCAACGATGGCACCAGCGTGGCCCATACGGCGACCGGGAGGAGCGGTTTGGCCGGCAATGAATCCCACTACCGGTTTGGTTCCGTTTTCTTTGATCCAGCGGGCGGCTTCGGCTTCCATGCCACCGCCAATTTCGCCAATCATTACAATCCCTTCGGTGGCGGGATCGTTCATCAGTAATTCTACGGCTTCACGGGTGGTGGTGCCAATAATGGGGTCGCCACCAATGCCAATGGCGGTAGTGATGCCCAGACCGGCCTTGGCCACCTGGTCGGCAGCTTCATAGGTGAGGGTGCCGCTCTTGCTCACAATGCCAATATTGCCCTTCTTGAAAATGAATCCGGGCATAATACCCACTTTGCATTCTTCGGCCGTGATCACCCCCGGGCAGTTGGGACCTACCAGGCGGGTTTGGGTGCCATGCAGGCAGCTCTTTACGCGTACCATATCCTGTACCGGAATACCTTCGGTGATGCACACCACCAGGGCAATGCCGGCATCGGCGGCTTCCAGGATGGCATCGGCGGCAAAAGCCGGCGGCACAAATATGATGCTCACATTGGCGCCAGTGCTCTTTACGGCATCTGCCACTGTATTGAAAACCGGCCTGTCGAGGTGGGTGGAACCGCCTTTGCCGGGGGTAACACCGCCCACTACATTGGAACCGTATTCGATCATCTGGGAGGCATGGAAAGTACCTTCAGTACCGGTGAAGCCCTGCACAATGATGCGGGAGTCTCTGTTTACAAGTACGCTCATGGCTATGAATTGATATCAGACTGCTTAAAAAGTGGTGCAAAAGTAGGGGATGGGTGTCAGAAAACCGGGGAATGTTTCCGCATTTGGGAAAACCTTCAGAAGCCTTCCGGCAGCCTTGGAAGCAGCGGGTTTTACTGCGGCAGCTTGCCCTTGGCTTCCAGCATCCGGAGGTGCTTGGCGTCCTGCAGGAATTCACTGGCAAAGATGAAATTATTCAGGCGCTCATCTTCACTGAAGATGATGTCCTTATTGCTGCCCGACCATTGCTTGTAACCCTGGTACAGGTACAGGATATTGTC
>JALOMZ010000360.1 GCA_025455205.1 Chitinophagaceae bacterium
CGAATTTTACTACATCACCATATTTTGCAGCAGTTTGCTCTTGCCCGGATAGTCGGTATTGTAGTGAAGACCCCGGCTCTCATGCCTGAACTGCGCGCATTTTACGATCAGGTAGCCTGTGGTGATCATATTGCGGAGTTCGCACAACTGCGGTGATACTATTGAGGACCTGTACAGGTCTTCTATTTCCTCGTGCAGCAGATCCAGCCTTCTCATGGCCCGCTGCAGGCGCACGTTGTTGCGCACAATGCCCACGTAGTCGCTCATGAGCAGCTGCAGTTCTTTCAGGCTCTGAGTGATCAGGATCATTTCGCGGGGATCGGTGGTGCCCCTGGCATCCCAGTCGGGCAGGCTGGCCCGCTCTTCGGCCAGGGTGGTATAGACCATGTTGCCCTCAATCAATGCCAGGCCCTGCATGGCACTGCGATGTGCAAAAACCATGGCTTCCAGCAGCGAGTTGCTGGCCAGGCGGTTGGCGCCATGCAAGCCTGTGGAGGCGCATTCGCCTGCTGCATACAGGTAGCGGATGGAGGTGGCGCCATACAGGTCTGTCTTGATACCGCCACAGCTGTAATGGGCTGCAGGCGCCACCGGTATCATTTGCGTGGCCGGATCAATGCCTATGCTGCGGCATTTCTGGTAGATGTTCGGGAAATGGTGCACGAAGTCTTCAACCGGAATATGGCGGCAGTCGAGGTACACGTGCTCCGTGCCCTGAATCTTCATTTCACTGTCAATAGCTCTGGCCACGATATCGCGTGGTGCCAGGTCGCGGCGTTCATCGTAGCGGGCCATGAATGCCTCCCCGGTATGGTTGCGCAGTATACCCCCATCGCCACGTACGGCTTCCGTGATCAGAAACGACTGCCCGCGTAGCCCCGGCTCATACAGGGCCGTTGGGTGAAACTGGATGAATTCCATGTTTTCAATGCGGCCTTTTGCACGGTATACCATGGCAATGCCATCGCCGGTGGCAATGGCCGGGTTGGTGGTGGTGCGGTACAGGGCGCCATTGCCGCCGGTAGCCAGCAGCGTGATGCGGCTTTCTATCTTCTCAATCTGATGCGTTTCGAGGTTGAGCACATACACACCGTAACACTCAATATCCGGCGTGCTCTTGGTAACCAGGTAACCCAGGTGGTGCTGGGTGATAAGATCCAGCACAAAAAAATGATTCAGGATCCTGACATTGGGCAGCGACTGTACTTTTTCCAGGAGGGCCCGCTCCATCTCTTTGCCGGTAACATCCTTATGGTGCAGAATCCTTGATTCGCTGTGGCCCCCTTCGCGGCCAAGCGCATATTCGCCGTCTGCATCGCGGTCAAAACGTGCCCCCCATTCAATGATCTCGCGTATCCGCTCCGGTCCTTCCTTCACCACCACTTCCACCACCCCGGGGTTGCACAGGCCATCCCCAGCCACCAGGGTGTCTTCGATATGCTTGGCATAGCTGTCGTTCAACTCGTCCCATACCCCGGCAATACCACCCTGGGCATATTTGGTATTGGTTTCATCGGCAAAGGTCTTGGTCAGCACCAGCACCTGACGGTGGGGTGCGGCTTCAGCCACCTTGGTGGCATAGGTGAGGCCGGCAATACCGGAGCCGATAACCAGGAAATCGGTCTGCAACATGGTATACACAATTATGAAAGTTCCAACCAGCTGGCGATCAATAAATCATGAACGCAGCAGTGCAGGAGGCCTGCAAGTTAGCAACTAATGGCTGCCTCCGACTTCCTAACTCTGATGGAAGAACAAAACCGCCAGAAAGCGGTTTGCACCTGCCAGCAATGTTTGTCCGGGCGCTATATGGCTTTTTTCTCAAAAAGTCAACCGTGAAAACACCCTTTTTTTTGCGTGATTCTCCCGTTGAGCAGGAACAGGCGGTGGCTGAAATTTGCCCTTGTTGTCCCACACCAATAACCTGTGATTTCCGCACCCATTGAATACAGTACCGGCCTCCGGCAGGCCATACACATATGGAAACCGCTGATCGTCCAGTAACGCCTGGTTGCATGAGTACCGCCTCCATTCTCAAAGCCCTGAAGGCACCCTGAACTGGCTGGCACCAGGAACATGATTTCACACCACCGCTCACACCGCACGCTAAGAGCTTTCCCACACCACACCACTGCCTCGGATTTTCGAAGGCTGTTTTCTCATCACGCTCCCGGCCGAATTTTCTAATTCGGCCTTTTTTTATGCCTGCACCCCGGCCACCGCAGCCTTTGCAGGTTCACGGATGGCAATTGACCGGGAAACTGGTTTATAACTAATAGTTATAACAAGATTTCTATCATACTACGTACATAACCAGCGGTTATATTTGTGCACTTTCTACATGCGCCAGGCCATTGCATTCATACTGTTTCTGATCCTTGCCTGCACGATTCTTCCGGTTCAGGAAACCGGTGATCTGCTGGCTTCCAACCAACTTTTGGAAGAGGTGAACGATCAGGGGCCTCAATTGCTGGAGGAAAAACACCGCGACTTCAACAGTTCTTATTTTCCGGGTGCTGCACATGTTGTACACGCGCAGCACTTGCTGGCAGCCGGCCTGGCCACGCATGCAGCCTTCCTGCAGGAAAGGATTCCCCTCTGCCCGGCGGCAGAAATACTGGTGCCGCCTCCCAACTGTTTCTTCCTGGTTTAGTATTTTACGTCAGGCATCATTGCATGGATGCCTATTTTCCTGAATTGCTTTACTATCATCATTCATTTAGTTGATGAAAAAAATATTTGGCCATGCAGGCGCAGATCTGCCTGCCTCGATTGTTGTATTCCTGGTGGCCCTCCCCCTTTGCCTGGGTGTGGCCGTAGCGTCAGATGCCGCTCCGGTTACCGGCATTGTTGCCGGCATTATTGGCGGCGTGGTGGTGGGCCTGGTAAGCCGCTCTCCCCTGAGTGTAAGCGGACCTGCGGCCGGCCTGACGGCCATAGTGGCGGGCGCCATCGGCAAGTTTGGTTCCTATGAGATCTTCCTCGTGAGCGTGGTGATTGCCGGTGCGCTGCAAGTGCTGCTGGGCTTTCTCAAAGCAGGTATGATCGGCGACTTCATCAAGGGCATGCTGGCGGCCATTGGCCTGATCCTGATCCTCAAGCAGATCCCCCATTTCATTGGCTACGATGCCGATCCGGAAGGCGATGAATCCTTCCTGCAGCCCGATAACCAAAATACCTTCTCCACCATACTCTATGCCATGCGCTTCATCAGCGGTGGTGCCATAGCCATCAGTGTGGTTTCCCTACTCATATTGCTGGCCTTCGAATCCAAATCCATCAAGCGCAACAAATACCTCAGGCTGGTACCCGCCCCACTGCTGGTGGTACTGGTGGCTATCCTGCTGAATGAGTGGTTCAACGAGTTCCAGCCAGCCCTGGCTTTGGCAAACGATCACCTGGTGAAGCTGGACATCTTCAATCATCCGGCCGATTTTGTGGGTGCCCTGCCCTCGCCGGCTTTCTCGGCTATTGTACAACCGCAGGTTTGGATCAGCGCCGTCACCCTGGCCGTGGTGGCCAGCCTCGAATCCCTGCTGAGCATTGAGGCGGTTGACAAACTGGATCCTGAAAAACGGATCACACCCACCAACCGCGAACTGAAGGCACAGGGCATTGGCAACATGGTGTCTGGCCTGCTGGGTGGCCTGCCCGTGACTTCTGTAATTGTACGCAGTTCTGCCAATGTAAACGCAGGCGCCCGTACTAAACTTTCCACTATCATTCATGGCCTTTTGCTGTTAGGAAGTGTGCTATTCATTCCGGGTATTCTCAACCTTATTCCCAAAGCAGCGCTGGCTGCCATCCTGATCCTCACAGGCTACAAACTGGCTAAACCCGCCCTGTTCCGCGAATACTTCAGAAAGGGCTGGGACCAATTCCTCCCCTTTGTGATCACGATTGTGGCCATACTGCTCACCGATCTGCTGGTGGGTATTTGCATTGGTCTGGTTGCCGGAATGGTATTCGTACTAAAGAGCAACTTCCAAAGCGCCATCTTTGTCATCAAGGATGAACACCGTTACCTCAT
>JALOMZ010000361.1 GCA_025455205.1 Chitinophagaceae bacterium
GTAGGGGGCACAAAAAATGTGGACCCTGAGAAAGTGCACAGCCTGCAACCCGACCTGATCATTGCCAGCAAGGAAGAAAATGTGGAGGAACAGGTGATGGCCCTGGCAGGGGCTTACCCGGTGTTGCTTACCGACATTGCTGGCTATGAAGATGCCCTGGAAGTAATAGCCGCCATCGGTAACCTCTGCAACAGGCCGGTACAGGCCACAGACCTCGTGAATGCCATACAAGCTGCCTTCGATGGTCTTTCAGTGACGGTGGCCGGGCATGATGCGCCCCGCGTGGCCTACTGCATCTGGCGCGAGCCCTGGATGTTTGCCGGTGGTGATACCTTTATCAGCAGCATGCTGGAAAAAGCCGGATTCAGCAACCTGCTGGCCGGCCAGAAACGGTATCCCGCGCTAACGCTCGATAAACTGGCCAACCTGGCCCCCGACCTGGTATTCCTGTCATCAGAGCCTTTCCCGTTCCGGGAGCAGCACCTGGCAGAAGTGCAGGCCGCCTGCCCGGGCGCCCGGGTGATGCTGGTGGACGGGGAGTGCTTCAGCTGGTACGGCAGCCACATGCTGCAGGCACCGGCCTATTTTGCTACCTTGCACCACCAATTACGCTCCTGACGCACTCACCCTCCTTATTTTCCCAAGGTTCTTTACTTTTACCCGCTTTAATAACAGACCATGAGCAAGCCCGATAAGCAACTGGAAGAATTTGAACGCCGCCTCACCGGAGAAGACCTGGGAAGTACGGAAGCAGAACCCGAGCGCGGTTCCTGGTTCAAGCGCAAGAATAAAGGGATCACCACGGCTACCTCCGAAAAGCGTGAAACACCCGATGGCTTGTGGGTGATGTGCTCCTCCTGCAAGTTCACCTGCACGGCCATAGAGCTGCGCGAAAAATTATATGTATGCCCTAATTGCGGCTATCACCACCGCATTGGCAGCGATGAATACTTCGATATCCTTTTCGACGAAAGGGAGTACACGAGGCTTTTCGACAATATCCGCAGCAAGGATTTCCTGGGTTTCACCGACCTGAAGCCTTACAAGAAGCGACTGGAGGAAACCTGGTCGAAGACCGATCTCAAAGACAGCATGAGCGTAGCCCACGGCAAGGTCAACGGGTTCGACCTGGTGATTGCCTGCATGGACTTTGAGTTCATTGGGGGAAGCCTCGGCAGCGTAATGGGAGAGAAGATCTGCCGCGCTGCCGATTACAGCCTGGAGCACCGGATACCGTTCATGATCATCAGCAAGAGTGGTGGTGCCCGCATGATGGAAAGCGCCTTCAGCCTCATGCAGCTGCCCAAAACCCTGGGCCGCCTGTCTCTGCTTTCGGATGCAGGTATTCCCTACATCTCGCTCTGCACCGATCCCACTTTCGGCGGTACCACGGCCTCCTTCTCCATGCTTGGTGATGTGATCATAGCCGAACCCAATGCCCTTATTGGCTTTGCCGGTCCGCGCGTGATCAAGGAAACCATCAAGAAAGACCTGCCCAAGGGCTTTCAGCGCTCAGAATTCCTGCTCGACCATGGCTTCCTCGATTTCATTGTGGACCGCAGGGAACTGAAACAGAAGCTCGGCCAGCTGCTGGACCTGTTCAAACACTAAAACATAATTCCAAAGCGCCGCCCGGGGCGCTTTTTTTGACAACAACACCCGCGCACTTCCATGGTCATCAACAACAAGCAGGCATACCACGAATATTTCATTGAACAGACCTTCACGGCCGGCCTCGTGCTGAGCGGTACGGAGGTAAAGTCTTTGCGTGCAGGCAAGGCCAGCTTCAACGATGCCTATTGCTTCTTCCACAAGGGGGAGCTGTACGTGAAAAGCCTGCATATCAGTGAATACAAGCTGGGCACCATTTACAACCACCTGCCCACCCAGGAACGGAAATTGCTCCTCACCAAAAAGGAGTTGAAAAAGCTGGAAGCCAAAACAAAGGAAAAGGGCTACACAATTGTGCCCCTGAAAATCTTCTTCAGTGAGAGTGGCTTTGCCAAAATGGAAATCGGGTTGGGCAAGGGCAAAAAGGTGCACGATAAACGCGAAACCATCAAGCAGCGCGATGTAGAACGCGAACTGAGGCGCGTGGTCAGGAAATGATCGGGCGCCTGTTCATACCAGGCATCGTAACCATCCTGCTGGCCGGTTGTGCCGGGCAACAGCGGATACGGCCCATAGCCAGACAGGCTGCTGCCGACACACTTACCGGCACGCGTTTCTTTACCCTCGCCGGTTCCATGAACTGGCAGCAGCGCGATTCACTGGCCCTGCATTGGTTTGAGCAGGGCGCCATACCCCGATGGTGGTATCGGTTTAGCCGCATCCGGGCGAAGGCACAGGATGCACAAGGTAAAAAGTGCAGCATCTCTTATTGGGTGTCGCCCGATTACCTGGTGCTGGGTACAGCATCCGACTGGGTGCGGGTGCCACTTACGCCCATGGCGGCGCAACAAATGATGGACCGCCTGGATTGCATCTTTCCCAGCCGCCTCATGACAGACCAGGTGTATGCCGCCGCCCGAATAAAGCTGCCTCCCGTACCCATGTATGCCTATCGCGACAGCGGTATTACCATGTACCAGCACCACCTCATCATCGAAGGGCAACGCAAGGGCCAACGCGGGCTGATTGCCGGCATCAAGAAGGATGTGGTGACCACCTATAAACTGCCATACGGATCGAGGCCCAACCGGGTGGCCATTTATGGCTGGCACAAACCCGATGGAAAACCCATCCAGCCCCTATATACCGGGCATGTAAACTGGTATGTGGATTACAGCCATGGCATTCGGTTTGTTTCTGCCAACGGTAAACTCAATGGGAAACGAATTAATATCCGGGATTTGCTGCAGCAGGAGGGCCTCCGGCAAATGCTGTGCAATGAAGACACCTGCGGATATTACCGGTATTGAGCTATTTAAGCATACTTCATGCAAAGGATGAATCACCAGAACTAATATGGAAGACAATTTATTGCAATACGACAATCACATAAAGGGGTGATATACGAATCCGTTCGTAATGAAAAATGGCCGCTCGTGTGTTG
>JALOMZ010000038.1 GCA_025455205.1 Chitinophagaceae bacterium
GCAGTATCTGCAAATCTCTTTTTGCCACCCCGGACGCGCTCTGGGTAGGCACTAACAAAGGATTGAACCGTGTTCAGATCCGCGGGGGCAAACCCCGCATTCTCAAAATAGGCGTGCTTGATGGATTGCCTTCAGACAATATTACCAGTCTGCTCATCAGGGATTCCATGGCGTATGTGGGTACACCGGAAGGATTGTCCTTTTTCAACCATACCAAAATCGGCGCAAACTCCATTTGCCACCTTCGCCTGCTGGAAACCTTGCTGCCTGAAAATGGGTACAGCAAAAACGGAACCTGTTATCTGCCTTACAAAGACAATAGTGTTCAATTCATTTTGGCGGGTATTTCTGCCCGTTCTGCCGGTCAGATCGATTACTATTATCGCATGCGCGGGCTCCAGGATGAATGGGAGGTCAGAAATACCGCTACCGTGGAATACCCCTCCCTTCCGCCGGGCGATTATATGTTCGAAATCTTTGCGGTAAACCGGTTTGGGGTGCGCAGCAACCTGATTTCGGTACCCGTGGTGGTAGCAACCCCTTTTTGGCAAACACCATGGTTATTTGTGTTGGCAGGGCTGGCTGTGGCGCTCATCTCCGGCGCCTGGTTCAGGGTGCAGAATGCAGCACAACAAAAGAAGATTGAAGAAAAGGCAGCGGTGGAAAAGCGGCTGGCAGAACTGGAGCAGCAGGCCCTGCAGGCACAAATGAATCCACATTTCATCTTCAACTCCCTGAATTCCATCCAGCAGTTTTTTCTGTCCAACGATGGAATAAAGGCCAATAAATTCCTGAGCATGTTTGCCACCCTGGTGCGCGAAACCCTGCATTTTTCAGAAAAAAAGACCATCCGGGTAGCCGATGAGTTGCGGTACCTGAAACGGTACCTGGAGCTGGAGCAAATGCGATTTGGCAACCAGTTTGACTATGACCTGCAGGTGGGGACAGATGTTACCCCTGACTTCGCAGAAATCCCTGCACTGCTGCTGCAACCTTACGTGGAAAACGCCATCCGCCATGGCATCCGGCACAAAACAGATGGCAAGGGACACATCCTGATCCGTTTTGAAACAGCCGGGAATATCCTGCGGTGCATTGTACGCGACAATGGGGTAGGCCGTGCCAAAACACTGGCCATGAAAGGGAAGCAGCCCATTGAATACCAATCAAAGGGGATGGAACTTGGTCAGAAAAGAATTGAGGCATTGAATAAACTGAGCGAACAGCAAATTGCGATTACCGTTTCCGACCTGCATACACCGGATGGAACGCCTTCCGGAACGGAGGTGGTCATTCAAATTCCATTGTAACATGGTTATAAATACAATCCTTATTGACGATGAACCCGGCAGTATCCGGGCCCTGGAAGGACTGCTTGAAAAATATTGCCCGGTCGTAAACATCATAGGTCAGGCCCAAAACCCGATAGAAGGGGCCAAACTGGTGCAGGAAATGCAGCCCGACCTGGTGTTTCTGGATATTGAAATGCCCTATGGCAATGCCTTTGATATGCTCGACAAGCTGGCCCCCATCCGGTTTGAGGTGATTTTTGTGACGGCCTTCAACAATTATGCCCTGAAAGCTTTCCGTTATGCCGCGGCAGACTATCTGCTCAAGCCCATCAGTATTGAAGAACTCTCCGAGGCGGTGAACCGAATTTCAGAACGGCTCGACCGGAAAAAAGTGAATACCAGCATTGAAACCCTGCTGTCCAATTTGCATAACGAGGGCAGCAATGCAAAGCGGATCAGCCTGCCCACCCAGGATGGATTCAGGGTGGAAGATATCAACAACATCATGTACCTGCACGCAGAAGGCAGCTATACCTTCATATACCTGAAGGACAAGGAGAAAATCCTGGTTTCGCGCAACCTGAAGGATTTTGAGGATATGCTGCCCGACAACATCTTCTGCCGCATTCACCACTCCAGCATCATCAATATCAATTATGTGAAGCAATACTTCAAGGGCAGGGGCGGCGAAGTGGAAATGCAGGATGGTGAAATCATTTTGATCTCCACCCGGAAAAAGGCCGATTTCTTCAAGATGATCAGGTAGTTGGGTGGGAATAGGCAATAGGCAATAGGGAGCAGGCAATAGTAAATCAGCAGTCATGGTGAATGGTGCTAAATCCCTGCCTTTGATGACGCGAAGTGGGCATTTTTGTTTTTGTGCAGCTGCGGGCAAGCTTGTCTGATACGTCAGTTTATCAATAAAGAAAATGTGTTTATGTGGGACTGGGTTGCCAGAAGGCGATCCTTAACAGGTGGTCTTACCCAAATGCCTCCCGTCGCTGCGCGGCATGCATCTGCAATGAACATGGGATTGAAATGACTGGATTGCCCAAGGGCGATCCTGAGAGGAGGTCTTACCCAAATGCCTCCCGCCGCTGCGCGGCATGCATCTGCAATGAACATGGGATTGAAATGACTGGATTGCCCAAGGGCGATCCTGAGAGGAGGTCTTACCCAAAGCCCTGCCTTCGCTGACGCGAAGCGGGCATTTTTGTTTTTGCGCAGCTTCGAGCAAGCTCGGCTGCTACAAAACAAAAATGCCCTGCCGACTAGGTCGGCAAGGCATTTGTGCCCAGGACTGGATTCGAACCAGCACACCCGTGAAGGCGCTGCGACCTGAACACAGTGCGTCTACCAATTTCGCCACCTGGGCATTTATGGTCTGTTTTTTTCAGATCGGGTTGCAAATATAGAGGCCAATTTGAAAAAACCAACTGAATTTTTCAGGTAGCCGAAAATTTTTTCTAGACCGCAACATTGAAGTCGCGCAGGGCATCATTCAGGCTGGTTTTCAGGTCGGTGCTGGCCTTACGCTGACCAATGATCAGGGCGCAGCTTACACCAAACACGCCGGCCGGGAATTCCTTGTTGTAGGTGCCGGGGATCACCACGCTGCGGGCAGGCACACGGCCTTTGTATTCCACGGGCTCCGCACCACTCACATCAATGATCTTGGTGCTTTTGGTGAGTACCACATTGGCACCCAGCACGGCTTCCTTCTCTACAATAACACCTTCCACCACAATGCTGCGGCTGCCCAGGAAGCAACCATCCTCAATGATAACAGGACTGGCCTGCAGGGGCTCCAGCACACCACCGATGCCCACACCGCCGCTCAGGTGCACATTCTTGCCAATCTGGGCGCAACTGCCCACGGTAGCCCAGGTATCCACCATAGTACCCTCATCCACATAGGCACCAATGTTCACATAAGAAGGCATCATCACCACGTTTTTGGCCAGGTAGGCGCCATAACGTGCAACCGCATGCGGTACCGCACGCACACCCAGTTCGGCGTAGTTGCTCTTAAGCTTCATCTTATCATAAAACTCAAAGGGCGGCAGGGTATGGGTCTCCATCTTGCGGATGGCAAAGTACATGAGGATGGCCTGCTTCACCCACTCATTTACCACCCAGCCATCCGGGCCGGGACTGGCCACGCGCAGCCTGCCCTTGTCAACCTCCTCAATAACGGCTTCCACCGCATTGCTGTAATCGATATGCTTCAACAGTTCGCGGTCGGCCCAGGCCGCCGTGATCATTTCCTGAGTTGTCATGTACGTTTCTTTATTTTGGCGCAAAATTATTGGATCCCTCATTGCGTCCGTACATTTAATACGGAACAACGCAAATGGGGGAAATCCTTGCACACAGTATGAATATTCTGGTTCGATTACCCAACTGGCTGGGCGATATGGTCATGAGCGCTGGTTTTATGAACCACCTGCCCAGGATCTATCCGGGGGCAACCATCGACGTCATCGCCAAAAAGGGGATCGATCCCCTGTGCCAGTATTTTGAGGGCATCAGCCACGTATATGTTTACGACAAGAACACGTATCAAGGACTGGCCGGGGCAGGCCGCTTTGGCCGCGAGCTGCGCGGGGCCAGGAAATATGATATTGCTTTCAGTCTGCCGGATTCTTTCTCCTCAGCCTGGATGCTCTGGCATTCCGGAGCCCGCCAGCGGGTAGGCTACCGGAAAGAATTGCGATCCCTGCTGCTCACGCATGCCTACAGTAAACAAGGGCAACAGCACCGGGTGGACCAATATGTGAACCTGCTGGAACAATTTCGCAGTACCTCACTGGAGGGCACGCGGGTATCGCTGGTGAACCGGGAAACACGTATCCCTGAGCGCATCCTTATCAACATAAATTCTGAAGCCGATTCCCGGCGCCTGCCCGTGGAAAAAGCAGTTACCATCATCAACCTGCTCCGGAGCCGCACCGATGCCGAATTGCTGTTGGTGGGCAGCCCCAAGGAAGTGCCCCATGTTACTGCCATTTTTGAACAGCTGCAGAACCGCCATGGGGTACAGAACCTGGCCGGCACCACCGACCTGCACGGCCTTATCCGCCTGTTCAGCCAGTCAGCCGTAATGCTCACTACCGACAGCGGCCCCATGCACCTGGCCAATGCCCTGGGCGTGCACACCGTTGCCCTTGAAGGAGCCAGCGACGAAAGAAATACTGCCCCCTATAACCGCCAGCAAAGCACGCTGATCCGCTATGGCCAGCTGCCCTGCGAACCCTGTGTGAAAAATACCTGCCAGTTTGGCCAGCCCAGGTGCCTGCTGAGCATGAACGAAGAGAAGATCGTGCAGGCCGTGCTCTCCGCCATGCCATCCCAAAAAGCCTAATACAAACCCCATGAAAATATCAGGTTTCACCATCATCAAGAATGCCGTCATCATGGACTATCCCATAGTGGAAGCCATACAATCCATCCTGCCGGTGGTAGATGAAATGGTGGTGCTGATTGGCGACGGCGAAGACGATACCGAAGGACTCATCCGGAGCATTGGATCCGACAAGGTGAAGATCCATCATTCTGTGTGGAACCCCGGACTGCGCAGCGGCGGGGTGGTGCTGGCAGAAGAAACAGACAAAGCATTCAAGCTGATTGACCCGGAAGCCGATTGGGCATTCTATATACAGGCCGATGAGGTGGTGCATGAAAATGGACATGCGGCCATCCTGGAAGCCTGCCGCAAATACAAGGATGACCGCCGGGTGGATGTATTGGTGTTCCCGTACAAAAATTTCTACGCCACCTACGATTATGTGGGCGACAGCCGGCGCTGGATATCCATGGAAGGCCGGGTGATCCGCAATGACAAAACCATCAGTTCATACCGCGATGCCCAGGGCTTCCGGCGCAATGGCAGGAAACTGCAGGGAATACTGGTACCAGAAGTCACGGTGTTTCATTACAGCTGGGTGAAAAGCCCGGAACAGATGGGCACCAAACATAAATACATCAGCCGTTACTGGTTTGACGATGAAGGTCTGAAGCAACACCAGATACAGGAACTGTTTGACTACATCGGGGACTACGATTCTGTAGAGAGATTCACAGGCAAACACCCTGCGGTGATGGAAAAACGCATTGCAGAAAAGAACTGGCAGATAGAGCTGGATACAACGGTAAAGCGCTTTTCCACCAAAGACAGGATCCTGTACTGGATCGAAAAGAAGATCGGCAAACGCCTGTTTGAATTCAGGAACTTCCGGCTGCTGAATGCCCGCTGACAAACCATGACAGATACCCAAACGATATCAATTCCTGCTGAACCCGGCTTTGGGTGCGCTTATTCCATCTGCACCCTGGTAACAGACTGGGAAGAGTATGCCACCATGAAGCGCAGTTTTGTGGAAGCTGGTTTTGACGGGCAATATGCCGAATACCTGGTGGCCGACAACAGCCGGGGCAACCAATTTGATGCATACCAGGCCATCAATGCATTCATGCAGCAGGCCAGGGGCAGGTATACGATAATGGTGCACCAGGATGTTCGTTGCCTCACAGGGCGGGAACAACTGGATGCGCTGCTGCAGCAACTGCACGCCACTGATAAAGCCTGGTGCGTATGCGGCAACGCCGGCGCCTATGGCTACCACCGGGAATATGCCTGGTTGCGCAACGGGGGCAGGGATATCAAAACCATTTCGGAGCCCACCCGGGTGAATTCACTGGATGAGAATTTTCTGCTGCTCAATAACCAATACCGTATTGGACTGTCGTACAACGTGGGCGGATTTCATTTCTATGGCACAGATATCTGCCTGCATGCCTTGTCGGCAGGTCTGCATTGCTATGTGATCCCCTTTCTGGTGGAACACCTGAGCATGGGCAACCTGCAGCAACTGGACCAGGCCAGGCAGCATTACCTTGATGCCTGCGGCGCCAAACTGCAACACCGCTTTGTACAAACCACCTGCACCAAATTCTACCTGGCAGGATCTGCACGGGCCAATCGTTTTTTCAATAGCCCGCCGGTGTTCTTTTTTGTGAAAGCCTGGCAGCGCATTAAATGGCTGTTCAGAATATCCTGATCTGCTGGCCGGCAAAAGACTGCTTCACTTTTTCCATCACCACTTCCACGGACAGCAGGCCATGCGCAACGGCCAGTTGTTGCAGCGCCTTCCTCCGCTGGCGGATGAGCCCGGCCTTACCCACAAACTGCACCAGGGCCCGTACAAAGAAAAAACGGCCGGTAAACAGCCGGATCAGCAACTCCGGCAACAACTGCAGGTACCAGGCCAGCAATCGCCATCCCTGCAGGTGCAGGGCATGCAGTATCATCTTATTTCGGTCATAAATGGTATCCACAAAGCGTTTTCTGCGCTGGGATTTGATGGTTACCGAAACCCGGTGCCTGCATATGGCCTGGTGCTCGTAATAACAGATCCAGCCCATGCGCCAGGCCCGGAGGCTGAGTTCATAGTCTTCCACATAAAAAGGGGAGAAGATCTCATCAAAGCCACCGAGGGTCCGCAGCTTGCGGGTGTCCATCAGGGCATTGGCGCCAGACAGATACATGCTGAAGATGCCATCATGCATGGCCGCTTCATCCAGCAGCAAATAGTTTCGGGCCGTTTTTATTTTGGCACCATGAAAGGAGGGGAACTTGGCGCCATCCTGGATGATTTCATCATCCCAGCCAACCACACGCCCCATCACCCCAAACGTATCGGGCTTGTCAAAATAGCGCAGTAATGGCGCAAAATAACCCGGGCTCAGTTTCACATCACTGTTGAGCAGCAGGGTCTTGTTGAAGCGGGCGGCAGCAATGCCGGTATTGGCTGTTTGGGAAAAGCCGCCATTGAGCTTTCTTTCGATCACCTGTACAGCGGGAAAATGTTGCCTCACCATGCGAACCGAATCATCTGTACTGGCATCATCCACTACAATCACCTCACCCGGCTCTCCGGCCTGTGCCAGCGCCTCCAGCGCGCAGGGCAATATTTGTGGCAACAGCAATGCGCCATTGTAATTGGGTATGATGACCGAAATACCGGTGTCCATGTCCAGAATGCTTAGGGCCGACAAAATAGGGAAAGGGCACGATTGTGCCTCCAAATTGTGAAACCAATGCCGTTAAGTTAATATCTGCGGGTATCCGCGGTTTTTCAATCAGCGAGATATGCGGGGAATATTTCCCGCAGATGACGCTGATTCCAACGCAGATTTGCGCAGATGAACAAGGCACCCACCGTTAACAAAATGACATTGAATTGCGAAACTGCTAAAATCCGGAACTCCTGTTGGGTGATTCATGTCCATTCCCCTACATTTGCACCGGCAGGTCGTACACGACCAGCTCCTGCTGAATCCCCCCAGGACCGGAAGGTAGCAAGGGTAGGCGGTTGTAGCGGTGCGATGTACTCAGCCTGCCACTTTTTTTTCCTCCCTTCACGGGGAGGTTTTTTCATTATAGGCAATTCCGTTTCTTTGCTGCACATTTTTAATACAATCTCCCATGAAATTTTTTATTGATACTGCCAACCTGGCCCAGATCAAGGAAGCAAATGACCTCGGCATCCTGGATGGCGTAACCACCAATCCTTCCCTGATGGCACAGGTAGGGGTGAAGGGTGAAGAAGCCATTATGAACCATTACAGGACCATCTGCGAAATTGTGGATGGCGATGTAAGCGCCGAAGTGTTCAGCACTGATTTTGAAGGCATCATTGCCGAAGGCCAGAAACTGGCAGCTATCCACCCCAATATTGTGGTGAAAGTGCCCATGATCAAGGAAGGCGTGAAGGCCCTGAAATGGTTTTCGGATAATAATATCAAAACCAATTGCACCCTCGTGTTTTCTGCCGGCCAGGCCATCCTGGCGGCCAAAGCAGGGGCCAACTATGTGTCTCCTTTCATTGGTCGCATCGACGACAGTGGCTGGGATGGCATGGACCTGATCAGCCAGATCAGCAATATATATGCCATTCAGGGTTTTAAAACGGAGATCCTGGCTGCCTCCATCCGCAACCCGCTGCACATCATCCGCGCCGCAGAAGCAGGTGCTGATGTATGCACCTGCCCGCTCGACAGTATCCTGGGCCTGCTGAAGCATCCGCTCACCGACATCGGACTGGCCAAGTTCCTGGAAGATGCCAAGAAAACCCAGGCCTGATACAGGCCCAAAGCATAATAGCGGCCCCGGTCACCCTGAGTGTCCGGGGCTTTTTGTTTATCGCCTGCCGGGGTTGAAATACTGGAGGCTGCTTACTTCCGCAATACCCACCAGTTCATCGCTCCGGGCGCCAAAGGCGGTGTAATAAACCAGGATACGGTATTCGTTTTCCGCCTCCCACATGCTGCCCTCGGTGGGTATCAAACTGGCGGGGGCCTTGGGCTGGTTGCGCGGCCGGGCCACATAGGCATAATTGTAGAATCCGTTCTTCAGCATTTGCACATTTTCAAATGCCTGCAATGTTTCATTCCACTGCATCCGGTTCTTTTCATTGAGCTGAAAGCCGGTCATTTCTCCAAACAGGTAGATGTCCAACTGGCGGAATTGATCGGGCTGCTGGGGCAGGAAGGTGAAATGTACCCGGGCAATATCGCTCTGCCACCATGGATTTACGTTTTCCAGGTTGGAGATCACGTATTTGCCATTGATGTCGTTATAGTAGAAATAACGCATGGGGCTGCGGATGGTATCCGGTCGTACAAATACATCATAAGGCGTCTTGTTGTAGTTCACGCTGGCCACCCGGTCGCTCTGCAGCCGGAAGCTGCGCAGGTCGAGCCACCGCCATTCCTTTCCCGCTTCAAACACCAGCAGGTTCTCATCACTGTATTCCAGGCTCTTGCCCCTGATAAAGGTGGGGGTGGTAATTACCCGGGCATTGTCCCAGCGGTTGTTTTGCATCACCACCAGTTTAACCTCACGGGCCGGATTGAGGATATCTATGTTACGGAAGGC
>JALOMZ010000362.1 GCA_025455205.1 Chitinophagaceae bacterium
TAACCGGTAAGATTTATTCCACCAATGACGAGGTGTTTCAGCGACTGCAGGATCTCGGAATAACCATGTTCGAAACCACCAAACACAACAGGCTTGGTTTTTACACTGAAACACTGGAATCGCTGAAGCGTTACCCAATGGCCAATCAGCTATTTCGCTCCGGCACTTCCATTGGCGCCAATGCCATGGAAGCTCAAAATGCGGAGAGCAAAGCCGACTTCGTCCATAAGATAAAAGTTGCTGCAAAGGAGGCGGAAGAAACACAATACTGGCTGTTATTATGTGACCGCTCTGCCAATTACCCTGATTGCACTGCCCTGTTGCAGCAGTTGGATGAGATTCACAGAATAATCGGCTCCATACTCAAAACAGCAAAAAAGAAGCATCCCCTTCAGTTTATCTGGGGTTCGATTCTCTTTCTTTTATTCTGAGTTGAGCATGGGAGAGTTGCCTGGCAAACCGACGGTCCATTTTCACATTTTCAAATTTTCAAATTTTCACATTCGACAATCATGTTTAAAAAAATACTCATCGCCAACCGGGGCGAAATAGCCCTGCGGATCATCCGCACCTGCCGCGAGATGGGCATCCGCACTGTTGCCGTGTATTCCACGGCCGACAAAGACAGCCTGCACGTGAAATTTGCCGACGAGGCCGTGTGCATTGGCAAGCCCCAGAGCAGCGACAGCTACCTCAACATGCCCCGCCTGATTGCCGCGGCCGAGATCACCAATGCCGATGCCATCCACCCCGGCTATGGCTTCCTCGCTGAGAACGCCCTCTTCTCGGAAGTGTGCGACCAGAACGGCCTCAAATTCATTGGCCCCACGCCGGATCAGATCAAGGCCATGGGCGACAAGATCACTGCCAAGGAAACCATGATCCGCGCTGGTGTGCCGGTCATCCCCGGCAGCGAAGGCCTCCTGGAAAGCCTGGAGCAGGCCCTCGACCTGGCCCGCAACGTGGTTGGATACCCTGTGATCCTCAAGGCCACCGCCGGCGGCGGCGGCAAGGGCATGCGCGTGGTGTGGAGCGAAGAAGAAATGGACCGCGCCTACCATACCGCCAAAGCCGAAGCACTGGCTGCCTTCAAGAACGATGGCATCTATATGGAGAAGTTTGTGGAAGAACCCCGCCACATCGAGATACAGGTGGCCGGCGACCAGTTTGGTACAGTTTGCCACCTCAGCGAACGCGACTGCTCCATCCAGCGGCGCCACCAGAAACTGGTGGAAGAAAGCCCCTCGCCCTTCATGACGCCCGAACTGCGCCATGCCATGGGCGAAGCTGCCAAGGCCGCAGCCGCAGCCATCAATTACGAAGGCGTGGGTACCGTGGAATTCCTGGTAGACAAGCACCGCAACTTCTACTTCATGGAAATGAACACCCGTATCCAGGTAGAACACTGTGTGACAGAAGAAGTGATCAACTTCGACCTCATCAAGGAACAAATCAAAATAGCCGCCGGCATCCGCATCAGCGGCCGCGACTATGTGCCGCAGGATATGCACGCCATTGAATGCCGCATCAACGCCGAAGACCCGTACAACGACTTCCGCCCCAGCCCCGGCAAGATCACCATCCTGCATACCCCCGGTGGCCATGGCGTGCGCGTAGACAGCCATGTATACGCTGGCTACACCATTCCGCCCTACTACGACAGCATGATCGGCAAGCTCATTACCGTGGCCCGCACCCGTAATGAGGCCATTGACACCATGTACCGGGCCCTGAGTGAGTATGTGATCGAAGGGGTGAAAACCACCATTCCCTTCCACCTGCAGCTCATGAAGGACGAGCGTTTCCGGTCAGGCGACTTCAATACCAAGTTCCTGGAAAGCTTCGAACTCAAGAAGCCCTGACGAGGATTAACAAGCCTTTGGGGTGCAACCCCCTAATTTTGCTCCATCAAAACTAACCACCACCCTGGGGTTAGTTTTTTTATGCCTAAAAGAAACCGTGATGAAGAGATTTGTGCTGTACCCTGGCATTTTGCTGCTTACTACCCTGCTTACTGCCTCCCTGTTGCTATCCCGCAACGGATTTACCAAATCCGGAAAGACCTTTGCCGCCAGTGATTCTGCCGCACCTGCCAACAATACCCTGCTGCGGGCGCAGCAAGTATACCAGCAGGCCGGACTGGCTGCCGCAGGACTTGACCAGGAGGTGTTTCTACAGGCCTGGAAGGGCTACCAGAAACTGGAGCAACAGGGAAAACTCCGCAAACCCCTGCTCACCATTGCCGATATGGGCAAGCCCTCCGGACAAAAAAGGCTGTATATCATTGATGTGGCCCAACAGCGCCTCCTCCGGCACACCTGGGTATCCCATGGCCGCAACAGCGGTGATGTGATGGCCCACCAGTTTTCCAACAATCCATCCTCCCTGCAGAGCAGCCTGGGCTTCTTCCTCACCAGCGATACCTATCAGGGCAGCAATGGGTATTCCATGCGCCTGCACGGACTGGAAAAGGGCATCAACGACAAAGCCCTGTCGCGGGCCATTGTGATGCATGGCGCACCCTATGTGAATGAGCAACTGGCACGCACGGGCCGCATTGGCCGCAGCTGGGGATGCCCGGCCGTATCCATGCCCGAACACAAGGAGATCATCAACACCATCAAGGGCGGCAGCTGCCTCTTCATCTACGCCCCACAACAACAGTACCTGGCCCGTTCCGCCTACCTGGCCAACGATTCACTGCTCTGAAGAAAGAAAAGGATTAATAGCAACGGCACCTCCGCAATGGCTGAGGTGCCGTTTGTATTTAAAGCTAAGGGTACCAATGGGCCCTTAATGATGTCATTCCTTTAGGCTCACTGCCGGAAAGCAGGCATTACCCGGGCAAAATGCTCTCAGGCTAAGTGCTGCACCATCTGGCTTATCGCAGGCGATCCGCACTGCGGATCAGCTTCTCGTCCTTGCGGATGCCGCCATAGGCCAGCAGCAGCAGAACAATGCTCACCACCGGCAGCGCGGCGCCGACCTTGTACATGCTGGAGGTAAAGCTGTTGGTTTTGAACAGGAAAATGGTCACCAAAGGGAATAACACCAGTACCGCGGTTACCAGAAACAGCAGGTAGTCCTGGCCCACCAGCAGTTCGCGGGGAGCCCCCGTATTGAGTATCCCACTATAAACCGGCAGTTTGAAAAGCAGCCCCGTGGCTACGGACGCCAGCAGCAGCCAGAGTGATTGAATGCGTTGGATCATGATGTATTTCTTTCTCTGTTGGTCTAATATAATCATCCCAGCTCAGGATACAGCGGGAACTGCTCCATAAAGGCACCCACCTCCTGCTTCACGGCTGCCACCACGGCCGCATCATCCGCATTCATCAGCACATTGTCTATTACATTGGCAATAAACTGCATGTGTTCTTCCTTCAGGCCGCGGGTGGTTACCGCCGGCACGCCAATGCGGATACCGCTGGTTACGAAGGGGCTCTTGTCGTCGAAGGGCACGCTGTTTTTATTGAGCGTAATATGGGCCAGGTCGAGGGTCTCCTGGGCTTTCTTACCGGTGATGCCCTTGTTGCGCAGGTCTATCAGCATCAGGTGGTTGTCGGTGCCACCGCTGATGAGTTGGTAATCTTTCTCCACAAAGCATTTGGCCAGCGCCTGGGCGTTGCGCTGCACCTGGTGCTGGTATTGGGTGAAGGCATCGGTGAGGATCTCGCCGAAGGCGATGGCCTTGGCGGCTATCACGTGCTCCAGCGGGCCGCCCTGGGTTCCGGGGAACACGGCCAGGTCGAGCAGGGCACTCATGGGACGGATATTGCCTTTTGGATCCTTGATGCCCATCGGGTTGTCGAAATCGTGCCGCAGCATGATGGCGCCGCCGCGCGGACCGCGCAGGGTCTTGTGGGTGGTGCTGGTCACAATGTGACAATGCTCAAAGGGATCATTCAGCAAGCCTTTGGCTACCAGGCCGGCCGGATGGCTGATATCGGCCAGCACCAGGGCACCGATCTCGTCGGCCACTTTGCGCACACGGGCATAATCCCAGTCGCGGCTGTAGGCGCTGGCACCCACAATGATCATCTTCGGCTTTTCGCTCAGGGCTTTCTCTTCCAGCATCTCATAGTCGATGAGGCCGGTCTCCTTCTTCACGCCATAGAAAAGGGGCTGGTAGATCTTGCCGCTGAAGTTGGCAGGACTGCCGTGGGTGAGGTGTCCGCCCATGCTCAGGTCGAGGCCCAGGATCTTGTCGCCGGGCTTCAGGCAGGCCAGGAATACAGCCGCATTGGCCTGGGCGCCGCTGTGCGGCTGCACATTGGCCCAGCTGGCATTGAACACCTGCTTCAAACGGTCGATGGCCAGGTTTTCGATCTCATCCACCACCTCGCAACCGCCATAGTAGCGTTTGCCAGGATAACCCTCGGCATATTTGTTGGTAGCTACGCTGCCCATGGCCTGCATCACCGGCAGGCTGGTGAAGTTTTCGCTGGCAATGAGTTCAATGCCCGCGCGCTGACGTTGCAGTTCTTTGTTGAGGAGTTCGAAAACAGGATCCAAAGCCATGATATTTCTAGAATTTGCCGCAAATATAGGCGCATAGCGGGTGGTGGGCGGTGGGATATACGCAATGGTTTACAGATGGGGCCTGTGCAGGGCAGAATATTGTGCATCAATCAAATAAATCAGCTTTCCCATTCATTTTTTTGGATATTCTCAAATCCCGGCCTAATTTTCCCACCATGGCACTCATGCAAATTGAGCACGGATCAACCCGGTACCAGCAGATGGTGCAGCTGCGCGAAGAAATACTTCGGCGCCCCCTGGGCCTGTCATTCACCCCGGAGCAGCTGGAAGCCGAAAAGGATGATATCCTCATTGGCGCCTTCGATGAGGGAAAGATACTGGGTTGCTGCATCCTCACAGAAGTGGCCCCCGATACCGTGAAGCTCCGGCAAATGGCCGTATCCAACAAGCTACAGCACATGGGCATTGGCTACACCATCATGCAGTTTGCCGAAAACCTGGCCCGCGACAAGGGCTACCGGAAGATCACCATGAACGCCCGCAACACGGCCCTTGGGTTTTACAAAAAACTCGGGTATAAAGTGGTAGGTGATGAATTCATAGAAGTGACCGTACCCCATCACCGGATGGAAAAGAACCTGCGGTAATAGGCTCAGAGTCCCCCTTACTGATATCCGCGCATTTCCCACAAAGCATACAAAGAAGCACAAAGAATTGATGCCCCTCGTTGGGCCTGGCTGCCTTTGTGAAAACCGGTTTATTTCCCAC
>JALOMZ010000363.1 GCA_025455205.1 Chitinophagaceae bacterium
CGATATAAAACATAACATGAAGTTCCGCCGCTTCCATCTAAGAGGTCTTTCCAAAGTGAAGGTGGAGTGGACCATTGTGGCGATGGCACACAACTTCAGGAAAATAGCCCTCCTGGAAGCTTCAAAAGCGGCCTGATGACAATGAAAAAAGGCCTAAAAACCAATTTTTACTCCATTGGCATGCTATAGAACAATACATATCCTAAACATTTACGAACTGCTTCGTAAATGAAAGGTTCCATAACGCTGTTCCAATATGCTTACAGAAACGCTTCACCCTAAAAAAGCCAAACCTTTTTGGTCAGCCCCCCTAATATCCTTACGTTACACTATGCAGCATCTGCAAACCTGAACCCTTGCGTAATACGTCGCTGCCCTTCCTTTTGCCCCCGCCGCCCATTATATTCGCAACAGACCAAACACACATCCTACCTATGAAAAAAGACCAATTCATTCCCGGCATTTACAATTACTGCGACCGCTGGTGCGAACGCTGCGCCTTCACCAGCCGCTGCCGAACCTATGAGGGCACCAGCGATCTGTCGCCGGAGCAGCGCGATATCAACAACCAGGCATTCTGGGACAATTTATCCAGCCAGTTTGCTGAGGCGCTTGAATTGCTGCACAAGGCCGCTGCCGAACGCGGCATTGACCTCAATGCCCTGGCCACCGAGGAATCGAAAGCGGAATTCGAGGAACACAGCGCCTGGCTGAAGGATGAAACCGACAAGCACCCCCTGGCCCAACTCAGCCGGCAATACCGGAAAATGGTGCATCCCTTTCTCCGGGAATCACTCCAGTCCCTGCTGGAGCGCCGGGCAACCGACCTGGAATCTGCCGTCAACCTGGGCATCGGGGAGGAATCTGATGCCCTGGCCACCATAGCTGCGCTGAACGATGCCGCAGAGGTGATCCAGTGGTACCTGTATTTCCTGGATGCCAAATTCCGCCGGGCCCTGCAAGGCTTGCTGGACGGCGAAGAAATGGCGGAGGAATACGGCTTTCCCAAAGACAGCGAAGGCAGTGCCAAGATCGCCATCATTGGGGTGGAACGGAGCATGGCCGCCTGGTCTACCCTGCATGAGCAGCTGCCCGCCGCAGAGGATATGGCCCTGCAGGCCCTGGCCCTGCTCAGCCGCATGCGGCAGGAAGCACTGGCCGCCTTCCCGCATGCCATGGCCTTCCATCGGCCCGGTTTTGACGATTGATATACCGTCTCTGGCGCCGGGCTCCAGCCCGGTGCCCCGTCTTCGCATCGATCGAAACTTATATTAACTGATCCGCTCCTGGAACAGGCCCATTCCGATGCAGACACCAAAGGGACGCCAGGCTCCAGCCCGGTGCCTCTTTTGAAAACAACCCGTCCCCTGGCCTGACGGTATGGCAGAAAACCAGCCAAACCGTGAGAGAAGGCCCAAAAAATGAGGCTGCAGGGCCTTCCCAAAGCCCTTA
The DNA here is from genome assembly GCA_025455205.1 of Chitinophagaceae bacterium. Taxonomy (GTDB): domain Bacteria; phylum Bacteroidota; class Bacteroidia; order Chitinophagales; family Chitinophagaceae; genus Phnomibacter. The sequence goes on from JALOMZ010000363.1 coordinate 1,453, forward strand.
TTAACAAATGGCGGCACAAATATTGCCCGCATATCCAAAACAAGGCGCCCCGCTTTGTTTTATCCGCTTTATTCCTGCAATTTTGCCACATTCGTAATCACTTACACCCCGATTTCAGCCGAGAAACATGGGACTTTTTAATTTCCTTACGCAAGAGATAGCCATGGATTTGGGTACCGCCAATACCCTCATCATACATAACGACGAAGTTGTTGTTAACGAACCCAGCATCGTAGCCCTCAACCGCAACAACCCCAAAGAGGTGTTGGCGGTGGGCAAGAAAGCCCTGCTGATGCATGAAAAAACGCACGAGAGCATCCGCACCGTGCGCCCCCTGAAAGACGGGGTAATTGCCGACTTCAACGCCGCCGAGCTCATGATCCGGGAGATGATCAAGAAGATCTATCCCAAGAAACCGTTGTTCCCGCCCAGCTGGCGCATGATGATCTGCATCCCCTCTTCCATCACCGAAGTGGAGAAGCGCGCCGTGCGCGACAGTGCCGAACAAGCCGGTGCCAAAGAGGTATACCTCATTCACGAACCCATGGCAGCCGCCCTGGGTATTGGTATCGACGTGGAAGAGCCCGTGGGCAACATGATCATCGACATTGGCGGTGGCACCACCGGCATCACCGTGATAGCCCTGGCGGGCATTGTGTGCGACCAGAGTATCCGTATTGCCGGCGACGAATTCACCGCCGATATCATGGAAGCCCTGCGCCGCTACCACAGCCTGCTCATTGGCGAACGCACAGCCGAGCAAATCAAGATCAGTATTGGCGCCGCCATGAAGGACCTTGAAAACCCGCCCGATGACATCCCCGTAAACGGGCGCGACCTGGTAACCGGCATCCCCAAGCAGATCATGGTGAGCTATACCGAAATTGCCGAGGCCCTGGACAAGAGCATCTTCAAGATTGAAGAAGCCATCCTGAAGGCACTGGAAACCACGCCGCCAGAGCTGGCCGCCGACATCTACCGGCGCGGCCTCTACCTCACCGGCGGAGGTGCTATGCTGCGCGGACTAGACAAACGCCTGAGCAACAAGATCAAGCTGCCCGTGCACGTGGCCGACGATCCGCTGAAGAGCGTGGTACGCGGTACCGGCATTGCCCTCAAGAACTACGACAAGTATCCGTTCATCATGAGATAAAATTCCAAAACGGCAGATTCCAAATTCCAGAAAGACAGGATGACCAGTTGACTTCTTTGGGATTTGGAATCTTTCCTATTTGGGATTTCCGTTTATGCGCAATGTATTCCTGCTCATACGCCGCTTTCACGTGCTGCTGCTGTTCCTGCTGCTGCAGGTGCTCTGCATCACCCTGCTGGTAAAATACAACCGCAGTCACCAGGCGAAATATATGGAGCTGGCTTACGATGCCACCGGCCGCATCAACAAACAGTACAGCGATGTGATCGCCTACTTCAGCCTGCGCGAAAACAACCGCGCCCTGGCCGAAGAGAACAACCGGCTGCGCAACCTGCTGGCAGAAAACTTCACCAGTATAGACACCGGCGCCGTGCTTAAGCGCGAC
>JALOMZ010000039.1 GCA_025455205.1 Chitinophagaceae bacterium
AAAGTACGTGCCTTTCCGGTTCCCAGGTTATACAAACCATTCTTCTCCCCCCTGTTCATCAGGAAAAATAAAACATCCACCACATCTTTGACGTAGACGAAATCCCGCAATTGCTCCCCGTCGTTGAAATCCGGGTGGTGCGAACGGAAAAGCCTGACCATGCCGGTATTCCGGATCTGGTGAAAGGCATGAAATATCACCGAGGCCATCCGTCCTTTGTGATATTCGTTCGGACCATAAACATTGAAAAACTTCATCCCGGCCCAAAACGGCGGGGTCCGGTCTTGCGACAAAACCCATTGGTCAAATGCATTCTTCGATTCGCCATAAGGATTTAACGGTTTTAGCTTATCCACTATTTCATGGTCATCGGCATACCCCAGTTCCCCCATCCCATATGTGGCGGCGGATGAGGCATAAATCAGAGGAATCTGCTTTTCCGTGCAAAACGCCCAGATCTTTTTCGAATAATCGATATTGAGCTCCTGGAAAACAGACCAGTTAAATTCCGTCGTATCCGTCCTGGCCCCCAGATGAAACACGAATGAAACTTCTCCTGAATGTTCCTGGAGCCAGGCAAAGAAACTTTCCCGCTGGATGTTCATCTTACACGCCTTGTGACTGAAATTCCTTTCCTTGACCGCATGGCCATTGTGTTTGTGCTTTGTGTAGCAGGCATGTATGCAATAAGCACCCTGGAAAACCGCAAAGGGGTGAAGCCCAACAGCCTGGAGGTGGATGCCTCCATGTTCAAAACCTCTGCCGGTTTTGCGGTGGGTTCATTGATCATCATCGGACTGCTGGTGGCCCTTTACACAATGTTCTGGTAGGGTATAATAAATCGGATTTTAATGTAATAACCTCAGTCAAAAAAAGGGATGAAGAAGATTCTTTGTGTTTTCCTGCTCGCAGCAGCGCATTATGGGATAGGTCAATCATTTGCCTACACTGAATGGGAGAATGAAAAAATTGTGGATATCAACAAGCAGCCGGCCCATGTCAGCTTTATGGCCTTTCCCAATGCTTCGCTGGCTGCTGCCAACCAGTTCGCCGCTTCGCCCTGGTACAAAAGCCTCAATGGCCGGTGGAAGTTCCATCATACAGACCGGCCGGAGGGACGGCCGCTGAATTTCTATGAGCCTGGTTTTGACGACCGGGGCTGGAAAGAAGTGCCTGTGCCGGGCAACTGGGAAGTGAATGGCTTTGGTATGCCCATTTATACCAACATCGTTTATCCCTTTCCCAAGAATCCACCCTTTATTGATCATGGGTTTGCACCAGTGGGCACTTACAGAACCAGCTTCAGTGTGCCTGCTGACTGGAAGGGGCGCAAAATCATCCTTCATTTCGGGTCTGTAACCGGAGCCATGTATCTCTATATCAACGGCAAGCCCGTTGGTTTCACCAAGGCGAGCAAGCTGCCGGCGGAATTTGACATCACGCCGTTTTTGCAGGATGGTAACAACACGCTGGCTGCACAGGTCTTTCGCTGGCATGATGGCAGCTACCTGGAAGACCAGGATTTCTGGCGCCTCACGGGCATTGAGAGAGATGTGTACCTGGTAGCCAAAAACGCCGTATCCGTGAAGGATTTTGAAATTGGCGCCACGCTCGATGAAAAGTATACAAACGGATTGTATACAGCCACCATTCAAGTAGAAAAGCCGGCTAAAGCCGTTGCCGGCGTATTGGTGGAAGTGCTCGATAAATCCGGCAATCCTGTGCTTTCCCTGAAAAGAAGTATGAGTGCAGCAGATAGTGTGGTAACTGTGAAGGGTAATATCCCCAAAGTCAATGCATGGAGTGCGGAAGTCCCCTATCTGTATAATACCATCATCAGCTTGCTGGATAAGGATAACAAGGTGATTGAAGTGGTGTCGCACAAAACCGGCTTCCGCAAGGTGGAGATCAAAAATGCGCAGCTGCTGGTGAATGGAAGGAAGATTATGGTGCATGGCGTAAACAGGCACGAGCATGATGAGGTTACAGGACACGTAACCACCAAAGAACTGATGCTGAAAGACATCATGCTGATGAAGCAGCATAATATCAATGCCGTTCGCCTGGCGCATTATCCCAACGATCCGCTCTGGCTGCAACTCTGCGATGAATATGGCCTGTATGTGGTGGATGAAGCCAATGTTGAAATACACGGTATGGGCGTACTACCCAACGGTGGTTTCAATGAGGCCGAACATCCTGCTTATATGCCATCCTGGGTGCCGTCCATCATGGATCGAATTACCAGGATGGTGGAACGTGATAAGAACCATGCTTCGGTGATCATATGGAGCCTGGGTAATGAAAGTGGAAATGGAAAGGTTTTTTATGATGCCTACGACTGGATCAAACAGCGGGATAAAACCCGGCCTGTGCAATTTGAACAGGCCATGGAAGACCGTAATACAGACATTGTATGCCCCATGTATCCTTCCATTGAATACATGAAATCATATGCGGCTGATGCTTCCAAGACACGCCCTTTCATCATGTGTGAATATGCGCATGCCATGGGCAACAGCAGTGGCAATTTTCAGGAGTACTTCGACATCATCAAGTCGAGTCCGCATATGCAGGGTGGTTTCATTTGGGACTGGGTTGACCAGGGCATTAAAACCACAGATGAAAACGGAAAATCATATTGGGCATACGGAGGCGATTTTGGCGCTGCGCATCTTCAAAATGATGCCAACTTTTGTGCAAACGGCCTGGTAGCGGCCGACCGCTCCCTGCATCCGGGCATCCACGAAGTGAAGAAAGTATACCAGGACATCATCTTCCGCGATAAGGACTGGAAGAATGGCCTCATTGTGGTAGAGAATAATTTCAGCTTCAAAGACCTCAGCGATTACCGCTTTGAATGGGTATTGCTGAAAAATGGAAAAGCCGCACAAAAGGGCGGGTTTTCAGTGAGTTTGGAGCCCCAGACCATGCAGGAGGTGAAGCTGTCATTGCCGGCCATTGGTGCGGATGGGGAATATGCCCTGAATGTGTTTGCGTACACCAGCAGGGAACTGCCGATGTTGCCTTCAGGGCATGAAGTGGCCAGGGAACAATTTTCCGATAAAAGTGCTGCATGGTTTGCTGCCAACCCGGCGGCTGCCGGCAATCTGAAGGTGAGCAAGGATGGTAAGCTGCTATCCTTTGCAAGCGGAGATATTTCGGGAACCTTCAACACTGCGAATGGCCAGTGGGTTGCATACACTGCAAAGGGATTGCCTGTGTTGAAAGCGATGCCGGAACCCTATTTCTGGCGGGCACCCACGGATAACGATTTTGGCAGTCAGATGCCGCAGAAACTGGGTATCTGGCGCAGCGCACATGCCAACCGAAAATTGGTGTCTGTAAATGCCGGTGAACCCGGCCCCCAGGGCTTGGTCATAGAAGTGAAATACCTGCTGACCGATGTGGATGCGCCCTACAGCATTGTCTATACTGTGTTGAACAATGGCTCGGTGAAAGTGGAGGCCAGCCTTGATATGCGTGCCAGGGCCCTTCCAGAACTGCCCCGTTTTGGCATGCGTATGCAGGTGGAGAAAGAGGCGGATCGTATCAGTTTTTATGGCCGCGGACCATGGGAAAACTACAGTGATCGCAACACCGCATCGTTCCTGGGCGAGTACCATCAGCGGCTCAGAGATCAGTTTGTGGCCAACTATGTACGGCCCCAGGAAAACGGATACAAAACCGAAGTGCGCTGGGTCACACTCGCCAATGCGGGTGGTCGTGGCGTGCGAATTACCGGCCTGCAGCCCCTGGGCTTCAGTGCTTTGCCTTATACCGCAGAGGATCTTGATCCCGGCATCACCAAGAAGAACCAGCATCCGTCTGACTTGCCGGAAAGGAATTTCATTTCCCTGCACGTGGATGGCGCACAGCGCGGCGTAGGCGGCGACAACAGCTGGGGAGCACTGCCGCATGCACCCTACCTGCTGAAGGATAAGCAATATCGTTACGCGTTTGTGATAGAGCCGCAGCGTTAACTACGCGCGAGCAGTCAGGCACTTGTTTCTGGCAGGCGCTTGGGATAGGCAAGGTATACAGTAGATAAACCAAAGGCACAGGCATCCAGGCCTGTGCCTTTATTTTGGCTATACCGCCTGATCTTCGGATCATGATTCGGGCGTTTGGAGTATGGTGCTGTTTTACCCGTCTGACCGCTTTGGAGCGGTCAGACGGGTGTCAGACGCCGGGTGGTAAATAATGGTTTGATTCGTATTATTGTTGGCTCATCTTAACAATCGCACACGCCTATGACTTCAGTAGCCCAGCCGGTTATTGCAGCCCGCAACCTGAGCTTTGCATTTCATCCTTCCCGACCTATTCTGTCCAACATTTCCCTGGAGGTGCCTCCGGGCAGCATTTATGGTTTTCTGGGCCCCAACGGCGCAGGCAAGACTACTACCATGCGCCTGCTCACCGGTTTGCTGAGGCACCCGAACAACAGCGGCATCTCCCTTTTTGGCCAGTCTATTGATGAATGCCTGCCACAGGCATTCCATCGCATGGGCAGTCTCATCGAAACGCCTTCGCTGTACCTGCACCTGAGCGGACTCGACAACCTGCGGTTGCTGGCCCGGCTTCGGGGGCTGCAGGAGCGCATGGCTGAACCTGCGTTGAAATGGGTGGGCCTGGAGCGCGATGGTCAACGCCGGGTGAAGCAGTATTCTCTGGGTATGAAGCAGCGCCTGGCTATTGCCATGGCCTTGTTGTCGGAGCCTGAATTGCTCCTGCTGGATGAACCTGTAAACGGGCTCGATCCGGCAGGCATGGTGGAGATGCGGGAGTTGATGAAAACCCTGAACCGGGAAAAAGGCATCACGATCTTCATCTCCAGCCATTTGCTGAACGAAGTGGAGAAAATGTGCACGCATATTGGCATCATCCACCGGGGGGGCATGCAGTTTGAAGGCACCATGCAGCAACTGGCAGCCAGCAGCCTGGCGGAAAAGAAACTCACCATTTCTCTCATGGAGGCCTGGCGCTGGATGGAGGTTCTGGCCGCCGAGTATCCTGGCATACAGGCAGTGGATGCCGAAAAACTGGCGTTAACAGTGAAGGACAAATCGGAAGTGACCGCTATCAACCGGAAACTGGTGCTGGCGGGGGCTCCGGTATATGAACTGAAACTGCATGATGGCCTCGAAGAATGGTTCATGCAGATCACACAAACCAACAGCTGATCATAATTATGCGGATACCATATTTCTACGGATTCAGGCCTGCCTGGCGGGCAGAATGGCTTAAGCTGAAGGGCAGCGGCGTCACCTGGCTGGCGGCTGTGCTGGGCGCGGTGGTGCCATTGTTGGGCATTGTCTTCCGATTCTTCTCCCGGGCCTTTGATCCCCCGCTGGAGCCGGAAGCCCTGCGGTTCAACTGGTTCGAAAGCCTTTTTGACGATTCGCTGCAGGGCTTTGGCGGATTTTTCTATCCCCTGGCCATCATATTGCTGGTATCGCGCCTGGCAGGGCTGGAGCACAAAACCGATGCCTGGAAACTGATAGAAACCCAGCCAGTCAGCAGGCTGACCATCTGGAGTGTGAAATGGCTGATGTCGGCCCTGTGGGTGGCGGTGGTGGTGACCATTTTCATGTTTGCCACAATACTGTTCAATGCCCTTTTCATGGCCTTTGATGGTGTTCCGGCTGCTGCCACCTTTGGGCTGCCCGTGGGCTTTTTGTTGCAACTGGCGCTCCGACTATGGATATCCGGGCTGGGGCTGCTGACCATTCAGTTAGGGGTGTCGATTATCATTCGAAGCACGGTGTGGCCTATTACCATCGGTGTAGCTGCCCTCATTGTAAGTAATATGGTAGCCAGCGGAAATGGATTGGCCTCCACCTTCTGGCCTTATTCGCTCACGTCATACACCAGCCGCTATCCTTATGGCAGCGAAATGGGTAAATGGATGCTTCCGGCCGAATGGCAAAGCCTGGTGTGGGTGCTGCTGGCGCCACTGGCATTCATGCTGTATAACTACCGGGGTTCTCTGAAACTGGTATTTCGGTCGGCGGCTGTCTGGGGCATGCCGGTGCTGGTGCTGGCCATGGTGGGTGCCGCTTCCTGGTGGGTGCAGCGGCCCCAATCCCTGACTATGCTGGAAGGCAGAACGGTAATTGCCGGTAACATCCAGGGGCCGGCAATGCCCGATTCTATCCGGGTGTACAATGCCTCGCTGGACATGGAAATAGCAGCCGCTCCTGTGCAGCCCAACGGCGTTTTTCATCTGCAGGTGCCGCTGCAGGCAGATGTGGAGGAGCTGTTGGTGAAATTGTCATTCACCAATGGCACCAAAATCTTTGCCGGCAAAGGAGACAGCCTCCACCTCAGCTGGGAACTGGGGGCCAGGCCGGGATTGCAGAAGGTAAAGATCACGGGTACCGGTATTGCCAACAATCAATACATGCAGAATCCCGGCAGGGAATTTACAATGGTAGGCTATTTTCTTTCCGATGATTTCAAGGAAGGCATTGAGCCCTCCAGGTTCATTACCCGGCTGCTGGAGGAGTGGGAGGAAGATAATAAAACCCTGAGGCAGTTCAAGACCGCCGATGGATTTGGCCTGGGGCCGGTGATGCGCAGCATGCAGGAAAAGCTGATTGCTGTACAATATCTCGATTACGCGTATTTCATGTATCCCGCCAAATTCAAGGTGGATGCAGATGATCCCGAATGGCAAAAGGCATTGAAAAGGGTGGAACCCATATTGAGGCAGGTGTCCGATTTCGATAGCAGCCTGGTGGGGTGGCCTCAATACCATCAGTTTCTGCGTAAGTGGCTGGTGCGTGATTTGCCCAAGGGGGCAGATAAGGACAGTGCCTACCAGCAGCGACTGCTGCAGCAGCCGGCCGGAGTTACCCGCGACAGGCTGCTGTTCGATTTGTGTAACAGCCGGCTTGAACTGGCGCGCGACAGCGCCAGCCGCGCCTCCATTATGCAGGATGTAGCCCTGATTGCCAATCCCAAATTCCGGCAATCACTCGAAGTGAAGAATAACTTGTTGAACCGCTTGAGGAAGGGGCAACCGGCGCCCTTGTTTGCCGCCCATTTGGCCAATGATCAGTCTGTTTCATTGGCCAGCCTGCGTGGCCAATTTGTGGCCGTGGATGTATGGGCCACCTGGTGCGGCCCCTGCCGCCAGCAATCGCCGGTATTTGAAAAACTGGCCGCCAAATACAAAGATCAACCCATCACCTTCATCGCGTTAAGTGTAGATGAGAACCGGGCGGCATGGGATAAATTCCTGGCGGCCAATAATCCCAAAATTGCCCAATGGCGCGCCTTCAGCCTGGCGGAGATCAGGCAGATGTACGGCGTGGACGCTATTCCCCGCTTTTTGCTGATTGACCCGGACGGAAATTTTGTGAATGCCCAAATGCCGATGCCCACAGATGCCAACTTTGAAGTACTGCTCCGTCAGGCGCTGGGATTGCCAGCGGAGGAAGGTTGATGTATGCAGATGGGGTAGTATGTTGTGGGGCGGGTGAAGTCTGATACTTTTTTTGTGGATTCACTTATGAGGTCACCCGCCTGTCCGTATATGGCGGCCTCAGGAGGGGTAATTGCCTGATTGGCGCACATATTCCCCGGGCGTACAGCCCATTACCTGCCGGAATACACGGTTGAAACTGGGTACGTGCTGGAAGCCGCAGTCCCAGGCAATGGCTGCCATCTGGCCCATGCCCTGCACCTGTAATTGCTGGCAGGCCTGGTGGATGCGCAGTTCATTCAGAAAGCGGATATAGGTTTTGCGCGTATGCTTCTTGAAATAGCGGCAGAATGCCTGCGGTGTCATATGCGCCTGTCGGGCCACTTCGTCGATACTGATAGGGCGGGCCAGGTTCCGCGTGGTGAATTGCACGATGGTATTCATGCGCTGCCCTTCTGCCTCCGTGAGCAGTCGGCTGTCGTGCACCAGGCGGGTGTGATGCCGGTTGACGCACAGGGCCTGCAACAACTGTATGAAGGCTGCCAGCCGGAGCGCCCCGGTGTGTAACATCACGGCCTGCATCAGCACGCGAACAGACTCCGATTCTTCGGGGTGTATGCGGCAGCCTCCGGCATAATGATCGAGCCAAAGCCGCACCGTATGCAATTCCGGCAATGCCATCAGTTGTTGCAGGGCACCACTGCGGTCGAAGAAGATACTCCAGGCTTCCACTGCATGGTTCTTTTTCTGCCGGAAAAAAGAGGGATCCGACTTAAATACATGTGGCATATTGGCGCCCAGCAGGAAAATATCGCCCGGTCCAAAGGGCTGCAGCTGGCCGCCTGCCAGCAACGAGCCATGGCCTCGCAATACATAGGTGATCTGCACTTCCTGGTGGCGATGCAGGTGTTCATAGAAATGCGGCAGCCGCTCATGCTGCACATGGATACTGGTGCCCGATGGTACCGGTATAGTGAACGGGATGACTTTCATGAGTTGGCTGATTTTAGCCCGTTTTTATTCTGCTGGATGAATATCGGTTAAAATAGGTTAAAGATTGGCCATTCCCGGTAAAAAGCAAACAAGGCCCTGCAAGTAGTTTTGGCCTGCAACAACCAGAATAACTATGCAACCCCAATGGAAAGGCGTGTACCCCGCCATCACCACCAAATTCAATGCCGATGGTGCCCTAGATATGGATCTCTTTCTCCGCAACCTGGAGGCACAGGTAAAATCGGGTGTGGATGGAATCATCATTGGCGGTTCACTGGGCGAGGCCAGCACCATCACCGAAGTGGAGAAGGAAATCCTGGTAAAGGAGTCGCTCCGGGCATTTGGTCAGCACATTCCCATCCTGCTTAATGTGGCAGAGGGATCCACTGCAGAAGCCGTCAGGCAGGCGCGCCTGGCAGAGGCCTGGGGCGCCAACGGACTGATGCTGCTGCCGCCTATGCGTTACAAGAGCGATGAGCGGGAAACGCTGTATCATTTTTCGCAGGTGGCACAGCAAACCGGCCTGCCCATTATGATCTACAACAACCCCGTGGATTATAAAATTGACACCACGCCCGAGATGTTCGAAGAGTTGCTGGTGCATCCCAATATTGTGGCGGTGAAGGAGTCCACCCGGGATATTACCAATGTAACGCGGCTTGTCAATCGTTTTGGCGACCGGTTGCGCATCCTCTGCGGGGTAGATACCCTGGCCA
>JALOMZ010000364.1 GCA_025455205.1 Chitinophagaceae bacterium
AGGAACTTTCTAATTTTATGCAAAAAGTATCCCCAAATATTTATAGAAGATGTGGATGGTTCTTTCAATTTTTAGAAAGTTAGGCTTCCCGGAGGCCAAATGCAAGCCGAATTTTGGGGAATTCCCAAAATCGTAAACCTGGATTGAACAAAATTGAAAGTTGTGAAGTGGCCGACAGTTTCGGCAAAGAGAAGCATAACCCTCCCTTCCGCCAGGGCGCAGCTAGTGCGGCGGGGGGGCGAAAAGGGAAAAGAAGCGGACAATAAGATTGTGTAAAGGGAAATCAACTACCGGTGCTGGTCAACCAGAATAAGGTTGCCGTCGGGGTCTGTGATTACAAAGCTGGCCGGACCGCTGGTGGTTTCATCGGCAGTCTGAACCGGTTGGATGCCCTTTTCACGCAGGTGGCGTTGAATGGCCCTGACATCATCAAATTCCGGCAGGGGCTGGGCATTCTGGTCCCAGCCCGGGTTAAAGGTGAGCATATGGCCTTCAAACATACCCTGAAACAAGCCCACCAGCGCATCGCCGTTCTTCATGATGAGGTAGTTCATAGCTTCGTTGCCAGCAAATACGCTGAAACCGAGGTTTTCGTAAAATGCCCTGGAAACCTGGAGGTCTTTCACGCTGAGGCTGATGGAAAAAGCGCCGAGTTGCATACTGGAAAGTTTGAAAGGATGGTGCAGCATGGCAGACAAAAGCCCGCTGCTGCTGCAATAAGGATGATGGCATCAAGATACTGCTTTTCAGGCAGGAAACATCGCCCTTGCCTGCAGGCCATGCATGGGTGCCCGCAGATATGCTTTTTGTCATGATTCCGGGCCTGCCTGTTGCCTACCTTGAATGCATTATGTGCAGATGGCTGGCTTATTCAGGGGGGCCATTACTCATGGCGGACCTGATTGTAAAACCCAAAGACAATCTCATTCAGCAAAGCCTGCATGCGCGGGCGCCAAGAACGCCTACGAATGGCGATGGCTTTGGCCTGGGCTGGTACGACAAGCATCCGATGCCCGGTCTTTTCCGGAGTATACGTCCGGCCTGGAACGACCTGAACCTGCTGGACCTCACCGCCCATATTGAATCGTCCCTCTTCATGGCGCATGTGCGGGCTACGTCGCTGGCCACCATCCAGGAAACCAACTGCCATCCCTTCCGGTATCAGCGATGGCTTTTTGTGCACAACGGGCAGATTGCAGAATTCGGCAAACTGCGACAGTCCTTCATGGGCTTGGTATCGCCCGCCTATTTTGAGAACATCCTGGGATCTACTGATTCCGAACTCATGTTCCACCTGGCACTTACTTATGGGCTGGAGCAGGATGTGCCCGGCGCCATTGCCAAAATGGTGCGCACGGTGGAAGCTACGGCCCGGGAGCATGGCATTGAACATGCCATCTGGATGACCCTGGGCATTTCTGATGGCGAATCCCTCTGGGCTTTTCGTTATGGAAGTGATGGCCGCTGCCCCACTTTATACACCAGCCCCAGCCTGGAGGAACTGGCTGCGCTGAATCCGGAAACCCGCGGGCGCTTTGGCGATTTCGCCATGTGTATTGTGTCTGAACCCATCGGCCGTTTTCAGGATAGCTGGGACCTGGTGCCGGAAAACAGCATGGTATTGGTGAAGAACAAAACGATGGAACAATCAAGGTTTGTGCCTTAGTATTCAGGTATGCACCTGCCTGCAGGTATTCCGGATGAGTATAGTGCAGGAATGCAACTGGTATTTCCAGTGTTGATGATTGTTTAATGCCGGATGGTTCCCTTTGCGGGTACAGCAGGCCTGAAAAAACGAAGCGGTTCCCCGCATGGGGAAACCGCTTCGTTGTCAAAGTGATTGTATTTTTATTTACGTAACACGGGTATTCTCACCTGGGATGGATACTGGCTGGTGTGAAACACCTGGTTGAACGCTTTAACGCCAACGCTTTCATCGTAGTTGTTGCCGCCTGTGTTGAGATTGCGGTCGAAGCGGGGGAAATTGCTGCTGGAGATCTCTATCCGGATGCGGTGCCCTTTGGCGAAGTAGTTGCTGGTGCTCATGGGCGTGAGTTCCAGTTTGTATACTTTCCCTTTTTCCATAAACACTTCCTTGTCGAAGCCCTCGCGGTAGCGGGCGCGCAGGATGGTTTCATCGAGGTTCCAGGCCTTGCCGTTTTCATCCACATCAATGAGTTTGAGGGTGAAGTCGGTGTCTTTGGCATCGCTGCCCACATACAGCGTTGTTTCAATGAAACCACTCACTTCAATGCCTTCCGCCAGCGGTTCTGAGGTATACACCAGGATATCATTCCGGGTTTCCATGGCCTGCTGGTCGAAGCTGCCACCCTGAATGGCATTGCCGGTGCAGCACACATTGCCGCCATAGCTGGGCACAGGGTTCATGGGATCATATACAAAACCATCGGGGGCCTGTTTGGCCGGCGGTGCGGCAGGCAGCAGTTTGCCATCGCCATACAGGCTGTTGGCCCGGCCACCACTGTGCAGGTAGAAGGTTTCCATGCGGGCTTCGGCAGGTGGCCAGGTATCGGCCTTCTGCCATTTGTTGATGCCCATGGTATAGTACTGCACTTTGGGCGTTTTGGCTGCAAAGTCATTGCTCTTGCCTTTGAGCCAGCGGTCGAACCAGGCATAGATCTGTTCATTGTAATTGAGCCGGGCATCGCCCACGCTGCGCTCGCCCACTATGGTGTTTTCTGTGGCGCGAGTGAAGGAGCAGTGCAGGGTGGGGGCTATCACCAGGTATTGATTAGCCGCCACATCAGGTGTGGTAGCCGCCTTGCTCTTGATATGGTTGATCATGGCCAGGTTGGGACTGCTGGCTACATCGTACCAGCTCACAAACCAGAAAGCTGGTACCGGCATAGGCATAAAATCGTGATAGAGTCCGCCTTTGTACCATGCAGAGTCGTTGGGCTTGCGCTTGATCATATCGTTGAAGATGCCCTCGGGGCCGTTCACATTGCGCAGGATGTCTTT
>JALOMZ010000040.1 GCA_025455205.1 Chitinophagaceae bacterium
ACGTGCATGAAAATAGAACAAACACCGTCAGATATAACTGAAATGAAGCATATGAATGGCCGGGTGCAACGCCTCCTGATGATGGTTCTGCTGTTGCTGTCAATAGCGCCTGCATGGGGTGTGCCATCCAATGATGAGTTGTACCACCTCAACATCCCCCGCGCCAGGGCACCCATATCCATTGACGGCAGGCTCGATGCGCAGGAATGGATGGGGGCTGAAAAAACCGGTACCTTCTACCAGCAGTTCCCGTTCGACACCTCCCTGGCCAGTGCCCCCACCGAAGTGCAGCTGATGTACGACGACAACTACCTGTACGTGAGCGCTGTCTGTTACCAGAAGAAATATGTGGTCACCTCGCTGCGCCGCGACTTCCCCTTTTCCAGCTCTGACATCTTCATCCTGATCGTGGATCCCTTCCGCGATAAGCTCAACGGCTTCTATTTTGCGGTGACGCCTTATGGGGTTCAGAAAGAAGCCCTGCTGAGCAATGGGGTGGACCGCAATGCCGACTGGGACAATGTTTGGTACAGCGAAGCCACCCGGCTGCCCGACCGGTATATCGTTGAAATGGCCATCCCCTTCAAAACACTGCGCTACAAACTGAAGGAAGGGGTACCCAACACCTGGAACCTCAATTTCTGCCGAAACAACCTGGAGACCAACGAGAAGAGCAGCTGGGCACCCGTGCCGCGCAACCAGTCGCTCATAGACCTGGGCTTCTGCGGCCGGGTGGACTGGGAAACCAACCCGCCGGCACCCGGCACCAATGTGACCCTGATACCTTATGGACTGGGCAGTGCCGCAAAAGATTTCCAGGCAGGCACCCCCACTACGGGCCGGATCACGGCCGGCATCGATGCCAAGGTCGGCATTACCCCTTCCATGAACCTCGACCTGACCGTAAACCCCGACTTCGCCCAGGTAGAGGTGGACCGGCAGGTAACCAACCTCAGCCGATTTGAGCTGTTCTTCCCGGAACGCCGGCAGTTCTTCCTGGAAAACAGCGACCTTTTTGGGTCGTTTGGGCTATCCAATATCAACCCCTTCTTCAGCCGTCGTATTGGCCTGGGCAAGAATGAGAGCAATGGGGAGAACGTGCAGATCCCCATCCTGTTTGGTGCCCGCCTGAGCGGGCGGCTCGACAAGAACTGGCGCACCGGCTTCCTGAACATGACCACTGCCAAAAGCGACAAGTTTGGGGTACCCGCTACCAACTACATGGTGGCAGCCGTACAGCGCCGCATAGGCAAGCGCAGCAACCTGGCAGCCATACTGGTCAACAAGGATGAGATAGCCGGCACCAAGCCGGAAAATAAGTTCAACCGGGTGGCGGGTCTCGATTTCAACTTCGCCAGCCCCGGTAGCGAATGGCTGGGCAAGGTGTTTTACCACCAGGGCTTCTCCCCCCAGCAGGCAGCCGGACAATATGCTGCCGGCGCCACCCTGCAATACAATACCACCCGATGGAATGTGGAATGGGAACTGTCTGATGTGGGCGCCAACTACTCCCCCGAAGTGGGCTTTGCACCCCGGCAGGATGTAACCCGGCATGCCGCTTCCTACAACAAAGTGTTTTTTCCCAAAGGACGCTGGGCCCGCAAGCTGAACAACTGGTACATAGGCCCGGACTACGACCTTGTCTATGGGAAAAAGGAAGACCGCATGTTGGACTGGGACGCCGGGGTATTTTTTGGATTCAACTTCCAGAACGGCGCCCAGGTGCGCGGTGCCCTGCTGCGATGGGATTATACTTACCTCTTCGAGCCCTTCGACCCCACGAATACCGGTGGCGCAGAACTGCCGGCCAACACCTCCTACCTGTATTTCAGCAACCGGCTCAGCTTTGCCAGCAACCCGCGCCGGCAATTCTATTACAGCATCAATACGCGCTTCGGGGAGTATTTCAACGGAAAGATTCTCCAGGTGCAAACCACCAGCAACCTGCGTATCCAGCCCTATGCCACCCTCTCGCTGGATGTGAACTACACCCGCATCCGGCTTCCTGAGCCTTACAACAGCACGCAACTCTGGCTGATAGGCCCGCGCTTCGACCTCAGCTTCAGCCGCAAGCTCTTCCTTACCAGCTTCTTCCAGTACAATAACCAGGTGAACAATATCAATATCAACACCCGGTTCCAGTACCGATTCCGGCCGGTAAGTGACCTGTTCCTGGTATTTACGGACAACTATTTTGCCACCGCCGACGATGACTTTGGCGGTGTGCCGGTACAGGCCTGGCAGCCCAAGAACCGGGCCGTGGTGCTGAAGTTAAATTACTGGCTGAATCTGTGAGATAAAG
Organism: Chitinophagaceae bacterium; assembly: GCA_025455205.1. Taxonomy (GTDB): domain Bacteria; phylum Bacteroidota; class Bacteroidia; order Chitinophagales; family Chitinophagaceae; genus Phnomibacter. The sequence continues at coordinate 2,303 of JALOMZ010000040.1, forward strand.
AGCGTTCTATCCCTGCTGCTCCTTCCATAGTTGGTTGAAGGTCTTGGGCGCAAACTCCAGGTCGGCGTGCTGCTTTTTCCAGGCAGTGAAAAGGTTGTTGACCACTTTGTTCTTCAGCCTGCCGTTGCCCATATTCATGACGGTGCGGCTGAGGCTGGCAGCCTTCCAGGCTTTCCAGCTGAGGCGTTCGGCCAGGGTGCTTTCGCCCTGCTTCACGGCTTCATGCCGGTTGTGCAGCAGCAGCTCGTGCAGGTTGATGCGCACCGGGCATACCTCGGTGCAGTTGCCGCAGAGGCTGCTGGCATAGCTGAGGTGCTTGTAATCGTGCATGCCACGCAGCCAGGGAGTGATGACCTTGCCAATGGGGCCGCTGTAGGTGGTGAGATAGCTGTGGCCACCAATATTCTTGTACACCGGGCAGGCATTGAGGCAGCTGCCGCAGCGAATGCAGTACAGGGCTTCGCGGCTGCGGGCATCAGCCAGCAGGCGGGTGCGGCCATTGTCGAGCAGGATTACATACATCTCCTCCGGACCGTCGGATTCGCCGGGCTGGCGGGGGCCGCTGATGAGGCTGTTGTACACCGTTACCTGCTGCCCTGTGCCATAAGTGGCCAGCAGGGGCCAGAACAGGGCCAGGTCGTTGATGGAGGGAATCACTTTTTCAATGCCCACAATGGCAATATGCACTTTGGGGAAGGCGCAGCTCAGGCGGGCATTCCCTTCATTCTCCGTAAGGGCGATGCTGCCTGTATCGGCCACCAGGAAATTGGCGCCGGTAACACCTACTTCGGCCTGAACATACTGCTTGCGCAGGTTGTAGCGGGCCACTTGGGTAAGCTGCTCCGGCGTGAGGTTGGGCTCGCAGCCCAGCTTGTTGGTAAAGAGCCGGGCCACATCTTCCTTGCTCTTGTGCATGGCCGGCGTCACAATATGATAGGGTGGCTCGCCATCTAGCTGCTGGATGTATTCGCCCAGGTCGGTCTCGATGCTGCTGATGCCGTTGGCTTCCAGGAAATGGTTGAGGTGTATCTCCTCCGTAACCATGCTCTTGCTCTTCACCACCGTTTTGCACTGCACCCCGCGGCAGATCTCCAGGATGGCGTCCAGCGCCTGCGCGGAATCCTCTGCCCAGATCACTTTGCCGCCCCGGGCCGTAAACTGCTTTTCAAACTGCAGCAGGGTCTGGTCGAGGTTCTCAATGGCCTGCCACTTGCGGTTCTTGGCCAGTTGCCGGGCCAGCTCCAGCTGTGCAAACTGCTGCTTGCCCTTGGGTACGGCCGCATTGTACCGGCCGATGTTGAAGTTGATCTTCCGGCGGTGGTCGAGGTCGGCGGCCTTCACCGCGCTGCGGGCCAGGAAGGGACCGGCGCCAACGGCGGCAGCGGATTCATCGTGTTTGGCGGGGCGGGCGGCCATGGGTGAAGGAATTGGGGTGGAAAAACAAAAAGCAGCTGGAAAGGGCAGCCGCTTCACGATCAATAGCTACAGGACACCGCATGGCATGACCTTACGGGCCCGGACGGCTTAGTGGTGGCCGCTGTCGGCTTTCATGCCCTCATGCTGGCGCATCTGGTACAGCAGTGCAATGATGCTGAGGATGGCAAAAGTGAGCACACCCGTTACGCTCAGGGCAATGGCCCAGGCCTTGCCATAATCAAAGCTCTTGATCATCATCATGAAGCAGAAAATGGTGAGGAGCACGGTAACCACGAAAAAGGGGATCTTCATATCCGGATCAATTTGTGGCAAAAATAAGGGGGTAGACGCCAATTCTGAAATCCTGCAAGATGAAAGCTGGCCAGAGGTCTAACCAGCCAAATGCGTTGAGGCACCTGACCACCCAAAACTGAATCCTGGATTCAGGAAACATTCACACCGCTGGCAGAGCAGGAAAACGGTCACTTGCGGTTACCCCCGCTTGAATCCTTTCTAACATGACTTCCATCGTCCAAACATAGGATTTTGACATTTGTCAAGCTCCCGTATCAGATAACTGTTTTACATTTATGTAATCTAAACATTCAATATGAAAATCACGCCCCCCCCCGATACACGCCTTTCTAAAAATACGCTGATAAAAAAGCACAGGGGCTCAGCTTGGATCGCCTTTTTAAGCATTGCGATTGCAGCAACTTTCCAACAGGGATGCAGCAAATCTGCATTCAACACTCAACAGCACAACTCTTTCGATGTAGCTGCCGCTAAGGAATGGTGGTACGGGACATATGTTAAATCAAATGAATATCAGGGAGCGGTTGATTCCGAACCCAAAAGAAACAATAGCGGTGGCGCTTCTGAAAGGCCCCTTTTAGCCTCCAGGGTGGGCACTAATAACAAATTGCCTAGTTGGAAACGGGGTAAATCTTTTGCAATAGGCAGGCTTAAATTTGTGGAACTTCCTCTGGTTATGTCGCATCGGATACTGTATCTGCCGAAAAAACCTGGAGAGACTGAGGCAGACAGATTAAAGGTAGCTGAAAATTCACTACATAAGCTGCTCATTATTCAAAGAGCTGACGGCAGTCTCGTTACGCGTATTGTTACCATCATACCATCACTTAACTATCTGTCCAAAGCGCAATTCAATTTGAGTGCCTTTTCATTAGAGCATATACCGGCTGACTTTGAGGGCATTATTAATGTAGCAGATTGGAATGAAAGTCAGGTGACTAATTGGCTTTATAACGAAGGCAGGCGCAAAGAAGCAAAAATATCAAAAGGGCAGCTATTAGAAGGTGGAAGGAGAAAACTGCAAAGGGAAATACCCTGTCCACAAGAATATGGCATTATTGATTACCACAAGTACTGCATTGATGTGTGGGGCAGCGATGATGAGCCCTCAAACTTTTGCGATGACCCGGAAAATTGGAAAATAGGCCAACCTATTTACGGATATTACATTCCCGAAGGACCTTGCTATGAAGAAGACAATACAGGAGATCCTTGTGTAAACATGACGACAGAAGAATGCAATTGCATGATGTTAGGCATAGGCTGTAGTGGTGATGGGCGGAATGGTGACGGTGAATATCTTGTTTACGACGGAATTCTTTTAGATTTGACTAACCCGTGCGTTGATAATTTATATAGAAAAATGAATATCTCGCTGGGTGGTTTAAAAGCATCACTTATTAACTGGGTTAACCAAACTTTCGGCCAAAGCTCAATTTTAGATCTCAGAATTAAGGATGGAGAAAGATTTTCTGATCCCAAAAAGTATGCTGATTGGGGACCGCACCCAACGGAGCCTGGACAATATTTTTTGAGATTGGACGATCTAAAGTTTGAAAACGCATCTCAAGAATTCAGATCGTTAGTAATCTTACATGAGCTTTATCACGGCTATTTGACAATAAATGGACTGGATGTATTGTCGAGCAATGATCATAATTTATTTGTAGCTTACAGGAACAGGCTTGCAGACCAATTGCAAATTATCTTTCCTGACCTAACACGGGATGACGCATTAAACTTAACATGGGCTGGGTTAGCAAGTACAGCAGCTTGGGGTAGTAGTTTGTCGCAAGCGGATAGGGACAGCATAGGGAATAAGATAAATGCTTTTGTTACTGGAAACAAAGGTAATTATTCATGTAACTAGCTGAAATACAAATGGATAAATTGTATCAAAATGCTGAAATATTGGATATGTTTATTGTTAATGACTGAGTCCTTGTCAGTTTTTTCCCAAAAAGATTCAGTTTCACGATTCATCAGTATTGCCATTGATGTGGGATGCGATTTTGGCAGTTTAGATTCAATTGAAGAAGCGTCCTTCATTGTAAGAATACATCTGGACCTGAGCAGAAATTTTGTAGACAGTATTTCTGTACTGGGTGAACTTCCTAAAACTTGCAGACTCTCAAATCCAACCTTAATAGCGCGGGAAAATAAGTTTGCTACTGAATTTCTAAATAGTAAGCAAATCGAATGGAGAAGATGGGTCAAACAATTTTCTTCAACTCAGTGCGATAAAATGGAACTCCTTTATCCTTACATTGTAATCGTGCCTGAAAGTAACGCTGTGCCCGGCCATACATTTTTCAAAAATGCTTTTGTGCCATTGTTTCCTAATGAAAATCGGACCTTGGCGCCTTGTTCCCTTCTGTTTAGGCCATTATTAATTGAGTGGAGGAAGTTGCGACCGGAATTCTAGCATTCATTTCAACCATATTGATTTATTAAAAAGCAAAGCTTTGTGTGATTCAATTTAGCAGAAGAAATCTGGAATTAATCTTAAAACAACGATGTTGCTCTTTTGTTTAGGAAAGCAGACAGACCAGGCCCGAATTAAATCGTTCCTTGTATACAGAATTTTGAAAAGATTCGATGCAGAGCATCAACAAATGAAATTATTCAAAGGCCAAATCTAAATAGAGCTGAAAGCAGTATGGTGAATACACCTTTGCTACTTATGTCACGGACTTTTCTTTTTTCTCTGGTAATAATTGGACTTGTTGCTTTGTTACGCAAGTCTTTTCTTAAAAAGCGTTTGCTTTATTTTACTCCGCCAATATTTATTGGCTTAGTAATCCTGCTTTGGATTTCCAAAATGGATTCCAGCCTTGGCCGAATTCATATTTGGAAACTCTCCCTCCGTTTGCTTACCAATCAAACTTTTTGGCAAGGAATCGGTCACAATCAATTTAATGTACATTACAATCACTTGCAGGCAAGCCATTTCGAAGAGACAGGCATTGCATCAAAAGAGGCCCTGCTGGCCAACGATGGCTACTACGCCTTTAATGAGTTCATACATTGGGGCATAGAATTGGGCTGGTGGGCAGGGGTGTTATTGCTGCTTATTTTCTGCTTGTTCCTCTATCAAAATTGGCGGCTTATCAAAAGGCAGGGGCCCTTCAACTTTGAGTTTCTATGTACCATGTTGCTTTGGCCCATTGCAATGGGATGTTGGGTGGGCTATCCGCTGCACAAGCCTTATCTGGCTATTTATGCCTTGAGTATGTCGCTAATGCTTGTTGTTTCCATAATATCACCAACGTCGGGGCAGAGAAATTGCTTTGTTGCCATCATAGGACTAACGGCCGTTTCCCTGTCGGTGTTGCATTGGTGGAAGCAGGAGAGTGCTAAAAGGGAAATGGCCGAAGCCAGAGAATTGTGGATTGCAGGGGATAAACCCGCCGCTATTGACCGATTGCGTACTTTTTGTATCAAACAGCCCAATGCTATACCCCATAATGAGCTATTGGCAAAATGGCTGTGGTTGATGGGTGAGGAAGAGAAAGCAATGAATTGGATGAATGGGCATCACCAATATCACTGCAACCAACGCATGCATGAAACCCTGGGAAAATGGTATACAGAAAAAATGAATTGGCCAATGGCATCGCAGGAATTGCATACCAGTTTGTACATCACCCCGCACAGGCTTACAGCCATGGCATTGCTGGCCGAAATGTATAAGGCCATGAACCAAAATGATTCTGCGAGGTATTGGTGGCAACAATTAATTGATTACCCCATAAAAGTTCCAACAGCAAGGGCCAATCAGCTCAAAGAGCAAGGTGCCATTGCGCTGCGAAACATTGAAAATCACTAACCCAGTTCTGTCAAACAGCCATGCTCAAACCTTACACCGCTTGGATAACAGCATTAATTTTTCTGCTGAATTTTGAAACAGAAGCACAACCTGTAATTTCCGTTTCAATCAAAGGCGATCATTCCGCCAAAACCAATCTTATCATTTTCGAAGCCCAGGTCAAAAACTATACCCGCAAATACGGCACCCTTCACCTGTTCCTGGAAGATGTAAACCACCAGCGCCAATGGAAACTGCGCTATCCGCTGTTGGATGGCGCCGCCAGCGGACAGATCGCCCTGCCCGATTCCTTTCCGGCCGGCGTGTATGCCCTGCATTTTTCGCTTCGCCGCGAGTTGGTGCATATTATGGGCCGCGTGAAGGACAAAAAACCACCCCGCCAGATCAACTACATTGCCGTGGCCGCCAACCAGGATATGGCCGCCACCATCCTGCCGGTAGATGAATACGGCTACTTCGAAATTCCCAACCTGGTATTTGATGACAAGGCCACTTTCATATTCTCCCCGGTGGGCAAAACCAAAGACAACTGGCTGGATGTGGAACTGGAAACACCGGTGGATTCAGTGTTCCAGCCGCTGGCCACTCAAACCCTGTTCATCACCATCGGTACGCCGGAAAAAGGGGTGGACACCACCGGCTACCGGTTCTCCGGCGATTCATTTATCTACCCGAAATCCACCCTGCAGGATGTGACCATCACCGGAAAGGCCAAGAAAGAAGCGGAGAAAATAGTGGAGCAGTTTCAGGGCGGCTTTTTCGACAAGGAAGGCTATCTGTTCGACGGGCTCAGCACAGACGAGATCACCACCTCCATTTCGGTGCTGGACTACCTCACCGGCCGGGTGCCCGGCCTGCAGATTTACAACAGCAAGGACAGCGCCGGTTACAGCGTGCTCTGGCGCGGTTTTGAACCAGCCTATTTCATCGACGGTATGGAAACCGACCTGCAGGGCCTCCTGTCTGTGGCCACCAGCGAAATTGCCGCGGTGAAAGCCATCCGCCCGCCCTTCTATGGCGTGAGCATGGGCAGCGCCGGCGGCGCCATTGCCATCTTCACCAAACGAAGCACCACCGGCAGCCGGTATGGCAACCATTTCAGATTTGTGGTGTACGGGTATACGTCACAGGAATACACGCTGCATTAGCAGTTTGAGGCCTGCCTGCCGGCGGCAGGTTCGAAGTTTGAAGTTCGAGGTTTGAGGTTCGAGGCTCAGCGGCCCTTCTTCACTTCAAAATAATCCTGC
>JALOMZ010000041.1 GCA_025455205.1 Chitinophagaceae bacterium
CACGGATATTTGAAGGCTGAGATAGCTTTTGGGATTACACAACCAAGCAGACTGGGCTGTGCAGAAACACCACCACAGCCAGGATTACATAATATGGTCTACGTCGTTGACCGCACCAACCTCCCTGCTGAAATACTTCATCCGGTTTCCAGCCAAACACAAACCTTTCTGTTCCCGCAGCCATTACTATCCCAAACAATTACTTTTGGCACCGGTGAAACGATTGACAGGCTGCATATTATCCCTTTACCTTCTGCTCTCTGCAGTGCTGCCCTGCACTATCATAGATGATTGCGAAGTGGTAACACATACGGAACAAACAGCCGGGAAAAGCACGGAAGACGACTGCCGCAATTGCTCCCCCCTTTCCACCTGTTCCCAGGCACCCGGATTCACTGCTGATTACATCTCCATCGGGTTGCATCCGCTGATGCTGCCATTCACCCCCGTTTACACCGATCATTGCGCCTTCTTCAAATCCGAATATTACCCCCGCTTTTTGCAGCCACCACGAATGGCCTCATCATTCAGCAGCCACCGGAATTTATTCAACATCCATTCGTGAAGATCAATGAAGAAAATCTCTTTTCTGCTGGTGGCGGTGCTTTGTGCATTCGCCGCCAACGCGCAACACATACTGACCTTGTACGTTAAGAAGGCCGAAGACAAGCAGCCGCTGCCGGGCGCCACGGTCACTATTGCCTCCCCCGCCAGAAGCAGCGCCTCAGACAGCCTGGGCATGGTCCGCTTTGAAAACCTTGCCGCCGGCTCCTATGCCATCACCATTTCCCATGTGGGCCTGGTGGAACAGAATATAACCATCTCTGTTCCTCTTAAAGGCGACACCCCTGCCGAAGTATTCCTGGAAGAAGAGGAAGATCACGAGGAGGAAGAGGGCGAGGATGTGGTAATTACAGCCACCCGCATCAGCCGGACCATTGCCAATACTCCCACCAGAACAGAAGTGATCTCAGGGGAGGAACTAACCGAGAAAGGCAATATGAAACCCGGCGATATCCGCATGTTGCTGAACGAAAGCACGGGTATTCAAACCCAGCAAACTTCCGCCACCTCCTACAATGCCGGCATCCGCATACAAGGCCTCGAAGGCCGGTACACACAAATCCTGCGGGATGGCTATCCCCTGTATTCAGGCTATGCCGGCAGCCTCTCGCTCCTGCAGATAGCGCCACTTGACCTGCAGCAGGTGGAAGTGATCAAAGGCGCAGCCTCCACGCTGTATGGCGGCGGCGCCATCGGAGGGCTGGTGAATCTTGTTTCAAAAACGCCAGCCAGCCGCCGGGAACTCAGTTTCCTGGCCAATGGCACTTCAGCCGGCGGACTGGACCTCAGCGGATTTTACAGCCAGCGGTATGGCAAGGCAGGGATCACCCTGTTCGCCTCGCGCAACAGCAGCCTGCCGTATGATCCCGCCGATATCGGACTCACGGCCATTCCGAAATTCTCCCGCTACACCATCAATCCGAGACTGTTTCTCTATGGCCGGAATACAACCGCCGACTTTGGTATTTCTTACATCACCGAAGACCGCACCGGTGGCAGCATGGATTATATCAAAAATGAAGGTGGCGGATTCTATGAAATAAACAATACCGACCGTGTATCCCTGCAAATGGGCATTGTGCACCACACCGGCGAACATTCCACCCTGCAGCTGAAAAGCACCTATAGCCGCTTCGACAGGCTGCTTGAAATACCCACATACGTATTTGATGCCCTGCAACAATCCTCCTTCTCGGAACTTACATGGAATAGGAATGGAGAAAGGTCCGACTGGATCATTGGAGCCAACCTGATCACAGAGGATTTCCGCGAGCGGGAACAAACCACCGAACCAAAGCGGGATTACTACTATAACACGCTCGGCGTTTTCGTACAGAATGCCTGGACCATCTCTGAGAGGGTGGTACTGGAAACCGGCTTGCGGGGCGATTATGTCAATGCGTATGGATTTGAACTCCTGCCCAGGGTATCAGCGATGTTCAGAATATCACCGGCACTCACCACCCGTATCGGCGGCGGATACGGCTATAAATCGCCCACCATCTTCACGGAAGAAACAGAAAGGATGCAATTCCAGAACCTCTTGCCCATTGACATCTACAACACACGCAATGAGCGTTCCAGGGGCGGCAACTGGGACATCAATTACAAGACAAGAATTGGAGAAGTGGGGCTCAGCATCAACAACCTGTTCTTCTATACCCGCCTGAACAACCCGCTGGTGCTGCTAGGACCCAACGCCGGCAAATACCAGCTGCAGAACTCCTCCGGCTACCTCGACACCCGGGGCATGGAAACCAACCTGCGCCTTACCTACGGCCACCTCAAATTGTTTGTAGGCTATACCTACACCGATGCCCAAACCCATTACACCAGCACCAGTGAATGGTTGCCCCTGACAGCAAAGCACCGGCTGAACAATGTGCTGATGTATGAAATAGAAGACAAACTGAAACTCGGGCTCGAAGCTTATTACTTCAGCCAGCAAAAGCTCAACGACGGTACCTATGGCAAGCCCTACTGGATCACAGGCTTTATGGCCGAGAAGCTCTGGGAATCCTTTTCCCTTTTCGTGAACTTTGAGAACTTCACTGACACCCGGCAATCGAAGTTTGACACCATCTATACTGGTACCATTGACAATCCGGTATTCAGGGATATTTACGCCCCTGTGGATGGTTTTGTGGTGAATGGTGGTATCAAGCTGCGGCTGTAACTGGGGGAGCACCCTTCCTTTTCACTCCGAAATTTCCGCACTCCACACCTGCACCATCATGGGCCTCAGAAGGCATTGTAAGGCTACGTTCAGCAGGTATTGAAAAGCAGATGCTCCATAACCGTATTTAAACCAGGTGCATCATGAAACAAATGCCCATTGCGCTTGTAGCCATTATGGCCATGGTGCCGGCACCATCGCCTGCCGTGAACTGGACAAAAAAGAACCTGCCAGGGACAGCCATTCAAAAAATACTTTATAGCGGATTATAGACCTGGGCGCACCCAGGCATGCCTGTGCCACCAATAACCCCTGATTCCCATTCGATCCCATTTCATCAGAATATCTACGCGAACATGACATTGAAAACCATAGTTGCCATCCTCATCCTGCACCTGTTACCGCTATGGGTATCTGCCCAACAAAATGGAACACCTGCCGATTTTGCCATCCGCAACGGACTGCCCAATTTCTTTACCAAAGCCATGAAAGGGGATGCAGTGAAGGTTGCCTACCTCGGAGGCAGCATTACCGCACAGGAAGGCTGGCGGGTATATTCCCTGCAATGGCTGCAGGAAACATTTCCGCAGGCAAGCTTCTCACAGGTGCATGCAGCCATCGGCGGCACCGGCTCTGATTTTGGGGTGTTCAGGCTGCAGGAGCATGTGCTGCAATACAAGCCCGACCTGGTGTTTGTGGAATTCGCCGTGAATGACGGCAATACCCCGTCCGACAGGATCATCCGGTCTATGGAAGGCATTGTTCGGCAAATATTCAAGGCAAACCCTTACACGGATGTATGCTTTGTGTATACCATCAAAGCGGATTATCTGGAAACCGAGCAGAAAGGACAACTCCCCAACTCGGCCATCAACATGGAAAAGGTGGCCAGTTATTACGGCATTCCTACGATCAATTTTGGTTCTACCGTGGCCAACATGGTGAGCACCAACCAACTGATCATGTCGGGCGGACAGCAGGAAGTCAATGGCATCCGGGTTTTCAGTCCCGATGGCGTGCACCCCTACCCCGCCACAGGTCACAAGATCTACCATTCCGTGTTGGTGCATGCCTTTCAAGCCATGAAGCCTGCATCGGCGCCGACCCTGCAACAACACAAACTGCCCAAACCATTGGCGCCCGATTATTATGCACAGACACAGATGGTCGACATCAGCCAGGTGCAGCGCAGTGCCAACTGGGAATTGCTCAACCTGAAAGAAAAATCACCCTTTTCAGGATTTGGTAACTACCTCCGGTATTTGGGCAAAGCAAGCCAGAGTGGCGAAACCATCACCCTGCGATTCAAAGGGCGCGCCTTCGGGGCTTATGATGTGATGGGTCCGGATGCCGGCCGGGTGATAGTGGAAATTGATGGCCAGGTAACTGACACCCTCTATCGGTTTGATGCCTACTGCACCTACAGACGCATGAACTATTTCGTGATAGACGGCCTGAAGAACAGGAAACACACCGTGGTATTCAAAACCCTGTGCGAACCCTTTGACAAAGCAGCCATTTTGGCCAAAAGAAATCAGACCATCAAAACGCCGGAAGATTACCAGCCCAACAACTGGTATGTGGGCAAACTATTGATAGATGGTAAACTACTCCAATGACCACCCTCCATCCCAACAGAAAAAACAAATCCAATATGAAAAATAGTTTGGTTGCGCTTATTTGCTGGCTGCTGTATGCGCAGATGGCCGGGGCACAAACTTCGTATAGCCTGCAGTCGCCCGATGGCAGGCTTCAGTTCGCCTTCAATCTGTCGGCGCAAGGGAGCATGGATTATAGCATCAGCTACCTCCAACAACCCATTGTACTTACCTCTGCTTTGGGTGTTAACGGCTGGGATAAAGGCCTTGCACTCTCCGCCACCAGCCGCACCCAATTCGATACCATCTGGACTCCCGTATATGGAGAACGCCGCACGGTGAGGGATCATTACAACGCCATGGCCATCACCATGACCCTGAATAAAAATGAAAGAAGAAAACTGCAACTGCAGGTGAGGGCTTACAACGAAGGCATAGCCCTGCGCTATCTGTTCCTGGAGCATCCGGAAGGGGGCAATGATATCACCATTGAAAAAGAATACACGGCATTCACCATGCCGGCCGGCACCAAAGCCTGGTTTACCGACCATGCACAAGGTGCCTATCAATTGATGCCTTTGGCCAAATGGCCCGGAGCGTCGGAACGCCCGCTCACCATGCAGCTGCCAGGCGGACAATATGTTTCCATTGGCGAAGCTGCCATGGTAGATTACAGCCGAACCAAATTGGTGCTCGACACGCTACAGGCCAACACCATCCGCTGCAGCATGTACGACCGGGTGGAACTCACCACTCCCTTTGCCACGCCCTGGCGGGTGATCATGGCGGCAGAGAAGCCAACTGAGCTGCTTGCCAATAACGACATCTATCTAAACCTGAATGAGCCCGGCAAAATTGAAAACACCCATTGGATCAAGCCGGGTAAAGTGATGCGGGAAATCACCTTATCTACAAAGGGTGCAAAGGGGCTCATCGACTTTGCCGTGAAGCGCCATTTGCAGTACATCCATTTTGATGCAGGATGGTATGGCTATGAATACATCAAAGCATCCGATGCCAGCCGGGTGAATGTAGACCCGCGCCGCAACCCCAAAAACGATTTGGATCTGCCCGAAGTGATTCGCTACGCAAAAAGCAAAGGCATTGGTGTATGGCTGTATGTAAACCAGCGGGCCCTGGAACAGCAGCTGGACAAATTGCTCCCATTGTATCAATCATGGGGCGTGGCAGGCATCAAATTCGGCTTCGTGCATGTAGGCTCACACCGCTGGACCACCTGGCTGCATGAAGCCATCCGGAAATGCGCACAGTACCAGTTGATGGTAGATGTGCATGATGAATACAGGCCTACAGGATTTAGCCGCACCTACCCGAACCTGCTCACCCAGGAAGGGGTGCGCGGCAACGAAGAAATGCCCGATGCCAACAACAATACCGTTCTTCCGTTCACCAGGTTTCTCTGCGGACCGGCTGACTACACCATCTGTTATTATCACCGCCCTTCCCTGAAAGCAAGGCTGGCGGAAACGCAGAATGCGCGGGTGCTGAAAACAACCTCCGCCCACCAGATGGCCCTGGCAACGGTGTATTACAGCCCGTTACAATTCATGTACTGGTACGATAAGCCGGAGGATTCGCAGGACGAACCGGAACTGGAGTATTTTGACAATGTGCCCACCGTGTGGGATGATACCCGGGTGATCGATGGCGCCATTGGTGAGTTTGTTACGGTGGCACGCCAATCGGGCAACAATTGGTTCGTTGGCACCATTACAAACAACAATGCAAGGGAAGTGAAAATTCCTCTGTCCTTTCTCGATGCCGGCAAAAAGTACATGGCCAATATTTACTATGACGATCCACAGTCGGCTGTAAGAACAAAAGTGTCTATCAAACGCATGGAGGTTGACAACAAAACCATCCTCAACGCCAGTCTGCTACCCTCCGGCGGGCAGGCCATATGGATACAGGAAAAATGACTGGCGCTCAGCAGCGGCATGAAACAAAAGGGCAGACACAAGCATAAATATTTTACATATGCGTTTCATTTTGTCCAATCCTTGCGTTCATACATGAAGAGGCAGATCGGTAATGAACCTTGCTTATTACCGCTCTTCAATCATGCATCATTCTTTTACTGAAACAACTTCTTTCACTTCTCCGTTCACCCTTAGCCTCAGGGTTTGTGGCACTTTGGAAGTGATCTTGTAATCAATAACCTTTCCATCCTTCCAACTGCAATCCACGGTAAAGCCGCCCCGGGCCCTGAAGCCCTTAAAGGATCCGGAAGTTTTCCATGCTGCAGGAACGGCGGGCAGCAATTCAATTTCCCCTGCATGGCTTTGCAGCAACATTTCCGCCATGGCGCCTGTGATCCCAAAATTTCCGTCCAACTGAAAAGGCGGGTGATTGGTGAAGAGATTGGGAAGCACATTGTACGTGAGCAATCCACGTATCATGATGCCGGCCTTTTCTCCCTGTCCCAGGCGTGCCCACAAGGCACAGCGCCAGGGCCAGCTCCACGAGCGGCGACTGTCGCCAACGGTTGACTCAACGGTAAAGGGCTTGTCGGCATTCTTACCATAGTTGCCGCTGCGGCTGCGCAGCGAAATGATGGCTGCATTTGCCAGCTCGGGTGTTTGCGTAGTGCTGATCTGCCTGCCGGGATACACGGCAAATAAATGCGAGGTATGCCGGTGCTGGTCATCGGGATCATCGCGGTCTGTTTGCCATTCCTGCAATTGTCCCCATTTGCCGATTTTATTGGGCGCCAGCCTTTGTTGCATGGCTGCCACTTTTTGCTGGTAGTCGGCATCTGTTTTCAGCGCCTTTGCTGCGTCCAGGTAATTCTGAAAAAGATCCCACACCAGTTGCTGATCGTGCATTACACCATCTTCACGGGGGCCATGCTCCGGCGACCAGCCATTTGGCACCACCAGGCTTCCATCAGGCAATTGCTTCAGGTGGTCTTCCCAATAGTTGCATATTTCTTTCAGCACGGGGTAGGCCGTTGTTCTTAAGTAAACACTGTCTTGCGTAAATGCCCAATGTTCAAATACGTGTTGCGCATACCAGGCGCTGGCAGGTATGTTCCACTCCCACCCATTGCCCCCGAATATGCTCTGGCTGGTGCGTGCCGTCCAGCCACGGGTATTGGCGCCAAAGGCTTTGCGGGTGGCAATGCGGCAGGGTTCAGCCTGCGCCACTATGTAGTCCACCAGCGGCACATGGCATTCCGAAAGATTGGTGGGCTCTGCCAGCCAGTAATTCATTTGAATATTGATGTTGTTGTGGTAATCGCTGGCCCAGGGCGGGTTGTTGCTGTTGTTCCACAGGCCCTGCAAATTGGCAGGCAAGCCGCCGGGACGCGAACAACTTATGAGCAGGTACCTGCCATACTGAAAAAGTATTTCTTCCAGGTCCGGGTCACTACCACCGGCAGCATATTGCTGCAGCCGAACATCAATGGGCAAGGTCAGCAACGAATCGACTGTGCGGCCAATATCAATAGCAGCCGCCGCACTCAGCCTTCTAAAGTCCTTGTTATGTGCCGCCAGCAATGGTTTGTATCCCTTCTTCGCCGCCGCCGTCAATTCCTTTTCGAGTACAGGCAGTGGATCTTCGCCACGCCATCCGGCATTATAATCGGGCTTGTAGTTGGTGCGGGCATTTACATAAACTGTAATCGATTGACAATTGGCAAACTGCAACTGCTCATTATTGGCAGTTACCATTCCGCCTTCATGCGCAACATACAGTTTGGCTGCATATTTCAGTTGGTTGGGCATGATGCCGTCAAACCACATGCTGTTGCCAGCAGCTACGGCCTTTGCACCCTGCGCCGATAGCAGATTGATCTTTCCGGTCAGTTTGCCGCCATGCTGCGCCACATAACGAAAAACCATTACCTGATCGGGGTTGCTGGCAAAGGCCTCCCGATGGTACTTGCCCGAAGCGGTGGAAAACGAGGTGCGATGTACCGCATCAATCAAATCAAGGCTCCTGCTATAATTCGTAACAGATCCGCTATCCGCAAACTGGATTACAATTTCTCCAAAGTTTCGATAAGCGCCAAAGCCACGATCACCGGTTTCGTAGGCGCCGTCCCAGTTGTTATCACCACTCCAAAGGCTTTGTTCATTAAATTGAATCACATCTTTACCTACGCCTCCCATGAGCATGGCACCCATGCGACCATTGCCAATGGGAAGGGCATGGGGCTCCCACTTTGCAGCGGGCTGATTGTACCACAACAATGGCGATGGCTGCGCAAACAACTGCCCGGCCAGTACGTGTATCAAAAGAAAGACAATGGTTTTTTTCATATCAACTGGAACTTATCCAAAAGTCAATTTAACCACAACGGCACGAAGAAGGCACAAAGAGCACCAGGAAAAATGCTGGAGAATCAGACATCATGGCCTTGGTGCCTCCCTGGTGACTTGTTGGTAAGATCTTCTTTTGCACTTTTTAAATATGCGCTAGTTGTTCTTCGCGGCGATCGATTCGGTGGCTCCCCCGGCCCTGATTTCGAGTTTCACCTCGGCGCCATTCTCGCCCGAATAACGTCCATCAAACACAATGGTATTGCTGCCGTTTTTCAGAACGGGCAGGGGCTTGCTGAGTTCCAGTGTCTTTTGCAGCTGCCACTGCCGGTTGTACACCTGTACTGTCTTTCCATCGCACTGAATGATGGTATTTCGTGTAAGGCTAACCGGCAGTTGCAAGGCATCCTGCGCATTGACGGCGATGCTGATCTCCTCAAAATTTACGTCG
>JALOMZ010000365.1 GCA_025455205.1 Chitinophagaceae bacterium
ATTCCCGCAGCAGGTTTGGCGGCCTCTGTTTCCAAAGCGGTTGCCTCGGCTATCATTTCGGGGGTGAGGGGCAGTTCGAGGGTCAGGGGCTCAGCGGCCGGAGACTCGGGCGTAAAAAGGGAGGGATGTGATGCTTCCAGTACTACCGGCTCTTGCGGCATGGAGGCCTCTGCCAAAGGCGGCTCCAACGTAACCTGGGGCATCCAGGGCGATGGAGCTTCTGCAGGCCAGGCATCGGCCAGGAATGGTGCCATCGCCGTTTCCGGAGCTGCTTCAGATGTTTCTGTTACGGCAGCCTGTACCGGCTCCTGACCTTCCTGGCCCTGCGGCTGGAGGTCCGCCACAGGCACAGCGGGTTCCGGCTCCTCTTCCACAACAACCACTGCCGGCGGGCGCGGTACGCTCAGTACGGTACGCGGGGCCGCAGCGGTGGCAGAAGCCATGCCCGGAGCCGTTGTTGCACGGGGCTGGAAGCCATCAGGCATCATAACAGAAATGCTTTCGCCAACAGGTGCGGCCTGAACGGGCCTGGAAAGCTCATTCCTGATTTCTTCCACCAAGGCTAATAACACACTATTATCTTCGCCGCGGCTGGCAGCAAGCGCCAGTTGTTGAATGAGCATTTTTGAGCGATCCATAGGCACAACTTTGCAATATCAACGGTGATAGTGATAAAGGTAGCGGGAGCCACTTCCCTCAAACGCTAATGATTTATTAACAGCATGTTTATCGAGCCAAATTTAACAGGTGAAAGAAAGGGGTGGATCGAGGTGATCTGTGGCAGCATGTTCAGCGGCAAGACAGAAGAACTGATCCGCAGGCTCAAGCGTGCCCGCATCGCCAACCTGAAGGTGGAGATATTCAAACCAGGCATAGATGTGCGGTACGACGAAGTGCAGATTGTGAGCCACGATGCCAATGCCATCCAATCCACGCCCATCGATAATTCCCAGAAGATCCTGCTGCTGGCCCAGGATGTGGATGTGGTTGGCATAGACGAGGCCCAGTTCTTCGACGACCAGATAGTGCATGTTTGCCAGGAACTGGCCAACCGCGGCGCACGGGTGATTGTGGCGGGCCTCGACATGGACTACCTGGGTCAGCCCTTTGGGCAGATGCCTGCCCTGCTGGCCATTGCCGACTATATCACCAAGCTGCACGCCATATGCGTGGAATGCGGCAGTATTGCCAGCTTCAGCTACCGCACCGTGGCCGGCGATGCCCAGATACTGCTGGGTGAAAAGGAAGAATACAAACCCCTTTGCCGGAAGCACTACTACGAAAAAATGAACCCCAAATAATACTGCTGCTTGAAATCATCTGCCGTCATAACCCTTTTCCGGAAAGACCTGCAACTGGAACTGCGCCAGCAGCAAAACCTGTATGGCATTGTGGTGTATGCCCTCAGCACCATCTTCATATTGTACCTCGCTTCCGGGCAGCCGGAGGCGGTGCAATGGAATGCCCTGTTTTGGGTTACGCAACTCTTTATAGTGGTGAATGCGGTGGTCAAATCCTTTGTGGGCGAACCAAGGGGGCGTGCCCTGTATTACCAAACCATTGCCCACCCGCTGGAATACCTCTATTCGAAGATGCTGCTCAACACCCTGTATATGATATTGCTGGGCCTGGTGTCTGCCACCATCTTCCGGCTGCTGCTGGGCGACCCGGTGATCAATACCTGGGCCTTCACTGGTATTGTCATGCTGGGCGGCATCGGGCTCTCGCTGGTATTTACCATGCTCAGCGCCATAGCATCCAAGGCGAGGCAGCAGGCCAGCCTGGTGGCCATTCTCGGATTTCCGGTCATAGTGCCCCAACTGGTTTTGCTGGTGCGCTTATCAAAGCACGCCTATGGCGAAGTGTTCAAGGAAGGTGCGGTGTTGCAAATTGCCGGACTGCTGGGTGCGCTGGATGTCCTGGTGCTCATCATGGCCACCGTGCTCTTTCCATATCTGTGGAAGGATTAACTTCATGCCCTATTGATATTAGATAGCCCTACTTCCAGAATTCAACTACCATGGTTCCATCTGTACGCAGTGCATTCAACGCCGCCTTCACGCGGGAAAAATACCAGGCCTTTCTCCAGGATCTCGATTCCGCACATCCGGGTGAGATTGAATTCAGGGTGGCAGAAACACCGGTCTTTGTAGACAAACTTTTTACGCAGCGGATCCTGCAGGCCTGCGAGGATATTGTGGACGTGATCCTGCGCCCCGATTTCAGGGCCATTACCGAGGCGGCCATTCCCGCACAGGACCATATACCCGGCGAAACAGAGCGCTCAGAATTCATAGCCTTTGATTTCGGGGTATGTGAAAATGAAACCGGTGAACTGGTACCCCAACTGATCGAAATGCAGGGCTTTCCCACCCTGTTTGCCTACCAGGCCCTGCATGCTGCTGTTACACAGAAACATTTCGATATTCCTGCAGGATTTGACAGTTACCTCAACGGGTACACACCAGATACGTACAGGGAACTGCTCACCTCTATCATCCTGGATGGCCACGCACCGGAAGAAGTGATCCTGCTGGAAATATACCCCAACGAACAAAAGACGCGCATTGATTTCCGCTGCACGAAGGATATGGTGGGTATAGAAACCGTATGCCTCACCCATTTGAAGGCCGATGGCAGTCGAACTACGACTGCGTATCAGAATTGCCGCACTGCCCTAAGGCGGCAACAAAGGACTATGCGTGGGTGCGTCAACAGCGGCGGCTATATGAAGATGGCAAGCTCGAAGCCGTATATCACTTCTACAGCATCAATCGGGGCGGTGGGGCACTAGTTTTGAAGGCGCAGACAAGTCGGGAGGATCCGGTAATTCCTTCGCTGGTTCCGGTTTTCCCAGGCGCTGATTTCCAGGAACGGGAAGCCTTCGATATGTACGGCATCCGTTTCCAGGGGCATCCCGACTTGCGGCGCATTCTGACCTGGGATGGGTTCGCC
>JALOMZ010000042.1 GCA_025455205.1 Chitinophagaceae bacterium
GTTTGAGGTTTGAAGTTTGAGGTTTGATGTTTGAGGTTCATTTGGCCAGGCGGTTTTTGATTGGCAGGATGGTGTAATGTTCCGGTGAGCTATTTTTTGTTTGAGGTTTGAAGTTTGATGTTCGTTAGGCGAGGTGGTTTATTATCTGCAGGCGGGTTGACAATCAAGGATGCTTGTTTTGTTGTTCAACAGGAAGCTGGTTTCTGTTGAGCAGGAATGGCGTTGTGATGCTCTGTGCCGTTGTGCCGCTGTGGTTCAAAAAAAGTCCGCAAGTCCGCAAGACCGGAAGTCGGGAAGACCATAGTCGGGAGTCGGGAGTCCGGAGAAGCGGCCCTCCTGCAAGGTGCGGAAACCAGTGTAAGTGTTTAAAGGTTTAAAAGTTTAGGGCAGTGGGTGGCGGTCGCTTTCGTGGCCTTACACCGGTGGCCATTATTGCCTTTTCCCTATTGCCTGGTTAAGTACGAAGTATGAAGGAAAGTCCGCAAGATGCGGTTCATGTTGTTTCATCAGTCGCCATCAGGTTAGGATAAAAAATTCCCATTATGGGAACTTTTGCTAACTTTGCCGAAACAGCAGGCGTTGAGAGTCGTTGCAAAAAAGGCATTACGCGATTTTTGGACCAGGTACCCGGACTGTGAGCAGCAGCTGAAAGCCTGGTATCAGGAAGCAGAAGGCGCCAAATGGAAGGGACCCAATGATATTAAGCGTGACTATCCGAGTGCATCCATACTTGCTGACAATCGTGTAGTGTTCAATATCAAGGGCAATCACTACAGGTTAATAGTGAAAATTAACTATAGCTATGGCATGGTTTGGATACGGTTTGTTGGTACACACAAGCAATATGACAAAATAGATGCTGCCAAAATTTGAAGGACTATGACAATCAGGCCCATAAAAACGAAGAAGGATTATCAGCTGGCGCTTGCGAGGCTGGAACAGATCTTTGATGCGCAGCCCGGCACCAAAGAAGGGGATGAACTGGAAGTGCTTGGGATCCTTATTGACACCTATGAGCAGGCGCATCATGCCATCGATTACCCCGATCCGATTGAAGCCATCAAGTTCAGGATGGAGCAACTGGGCTACAGTCAGAGTGACCTTGCCAAGGTTGTTGGGTTGAAGAGCAGGGCCAGTGAGATCCTGAACCGAAAACGAAAACTCTCCCTGGAGATGATTCGCCAATTGCATCAGGCGCTGGGCATTCCCACCGATGTGTTGATCCAGGCTTACTGATTTGTGCTGCTCTTTGCCATTGTGCTGCTGTGGTTTTAGTCGGAAAGACCGCAAGTCCGGAAGTCCGGAAGACGGAAAGACCATAGTCGGGAGTCCGGAGTCCGGAGAAGGTGCCCTTATACGCCGTCGTTGGTGTTTTCACCAACGATTCCTGACCCAAAAGAGCAAACTTCCAATAGAAGCCGAATGCTGTTAGTGATAACACCAACGGTGGCGACCGGAAGCCGGTTGCTGTTGTGAAGAAATTGCGCTGTGATAATCTGTGCCGTTGTGCCGCTGTGGTTCAAAAAAAGTCCGCAAGTCCGCAAGACCGAAAGTCCGGAAGCTTGTAGCGGCAGGCCTTTCTCTCTGGGGTACTCAGTGCCAACCTCCGTCGCCTCTGTGGTTCAATAATTTCGTACCTCGAATTTCGTACTTTTCCAATCCACTGTGCTCCACTGTGCCGTACTCCTGTTACTCTGTGGTTAAAAACACTGCCTTATGCCTACCAATCCCCGCATCGACGCCTACATCGCCAAAGCGCAACCTTTTGCCCAACCCATTTTGCAGCACCTACGCCAGCTGGTGCACCAGGCCTGTCCGCAGGTGGAGGAAAAGATCAAATGGGGCATGCCGCATTTCGATTACAAGGGAGAGATGATGTGCAGCATGGCATCCTTCAAGCAGCATGCCGTGTTTGGGTTTTGGAAGGCGGCCCTCATGAAGGACAAGGCGCTGCTGGAAAGGGCCCGCTCAGAAGAGGCCATGGGACACCTGGGCAAGATCACTTCACTGGCCGACCTGCCATCCGACAAAAAGATCATGGCCTGGATCAGGGAAGCCATGGACCTGAACGACCGCGGCGTAAAACTGGACAAGAAGCCGGCAGCGGCCACGGAAGTGAAGGCCCCCGATTGGATGCTGGAAGCCCTGAAGAAAAACAAGCTGGCCTGGAAGGTTTGGGAGGCATTTGCACCCAGCCATCGCAAAGAATACGTACTTTGGGTAACGGAAGCAAAGACAGAAGCCACGCAGCAAAAAAGGCTGGCCGAGGCGGTTGCATGGATTGCCGAAGGCAAAGGCCGCAACTGGAAATATGAAAAGAAATAGGCAATATGGCTGGTGGTTGCTGATCCTGCTGTGGCCCGTGCTGAGCATGGGCCAGTCCGACAGCAGCCAGAGCCGCTGGCAATGGCAGTTCTATGCCGAAGGCTACTTCAGCTACGACTTCCACCAGCCGCAGAACAACGCCCGTCCTTCCTTCCTCTACAATTTCGATATACACCAGGAGCCGCATTTCAACCTGGCGATGGGCAAGGTGGCGTACAGTGGTTCCCGCTTCCGGGCCAACCTGGCCCTCGGCACCGGTACTTACATGTATGCCAATTATGCGCCGGAGCCTGACTGGGCAAAGAATGTCTTTGAGGCCAATGCGGGGTTCAGGCTGAGCAAACAGCGCGACCTCTGGCTGGATGCGGGCGTACTGCCCTCACACATCGGTTTTGAATCGGCCATTGGCAAGGACAATCCCACGCTTACCCGCAGCCTCTGCGCCGAGAACACCCCTTATTATGAAACGGGTGTGCGGTTGGGGTATAACAGTCCCAATACCAAATGGCAGCTGACGGCGCTTTACCTCAATGGCTGGCAGCATATCCGTCGGCCCGCAGGCAATACCAGCCCGGCCTTTGGCTGGCAGGTGGCGTACAAGCCCAATGAGGCTGTCACCATCAACAGCAGCTCCTTCATTGGCAACGACAAGCCCGATACGGCGCGCCGCATGCGTTACTTCCACAACCTGTACGGCATTTTCAAATGGGGCGAAAGGCTCACAGCCTATGCCGGCCTGGATGTGGGATGGGAGGAGGCTACGCCCCATGGCAGCGAGCTGAACAACTGGCTGAATGCCACGGCCATCCTGCGCTGGCAGGCCCTGAAAAAACTGGCCCTGGCGTTCCGGGGTGAATACTACGATGATCCGAACGGCGTGATCATTGCCACGGGCACGCCCAATGGCATGAACACTTTTGGCTGGTCGGTCAATGCCGATGTGCAGGTGGCCCGGAAATTGTTGTGGCGCACGGAGTTTCGCAGCTTCAATAGCCAGGATGCCATTTTTGTGAAAGGAAGTGGTTATGCCACGGGTAACAATGCGATCACCACTTCGCTGGCGGTATGGTTTTAGCGGATAACGCGTGGCGCTATCAGCACTCATTGTAAAAGCCATTTTTAACCACCAGGTCCTTTAGATCAACCAGTCTTTTTAACCACAGAGGGCAATGAGGATGACACAGAGGAATGCAGGGAGAAATTACCGCTGAGAACGGGAGAACGCAGAGGGGGTTTCCGCTGCGCGGAAACATGGCTGCATGAGCTGCAAAACACCAGGGAGGCACAAAGGCCACAATGCCTGATTCTTGTGTTTTTCTTGGTGCTCTTTGTGCCTTCTTTGTGCCATTGTGGTAAAACAGACTTTTTAGATGAGTCTCAGAAAATGGGAACCGTCTGCAACCCGCTTCCTGTCTGTGTTTCGACAAGCTCAACAGGGCAGGAAGCTGTCAGCCCGAGCTTAGTTTACCCTGATGTATCGAAGGGTCGAAGGCAGTATGCGCAATGACTTACAGGGGGTAATAGCACAATACCTTAGTGCCTAATGTCTTCCTTCCTGCTCAGGGCAGGTGGGTGAGGTGCCAGGCAAAGGCTGCCAGGGCGCTGCCTATCACAGGACCAATGATGGGCACCAGCGCATATCGCCAGCCACTACTGCCTTTATGCTGTATGGGTAAAAGGGCATGTGCCAGTCGCGGTCCCAGGTCGCGGGCCGGGTTGATGGCATAGCCCGTGGCACCGCCCAGGCTGAGGCCGATGGCCAGCACCACCAGGGCCACCGGCAGCGCATCCAGGGCGCCCAGGCTGGCAGCGGGAGCGGCCATATGCAGCACGGCATATACCAATACAAAAGTGCCGATGGCTTCGCTCAGAAGGTTCCAACCCGTTTGATGGATGGCCGGGGCCGTGCAGAAACTGGCTTTGATGGCGGCCGCATCTTCCGAACGGTCGTAATGCTGCTTGTACATCAGCCAAACCAGCACTGCGCCGGTGAAAGCGCCGGCCAGCTGGGCCAGCAGGTACCCCATCACTTTGCTCCAGTGCAGTTTTCCCAGGTAGGCAAAGGCCAGGGTAACAGCCGGGTTGAGGTGCGCCCCACTGGCAGCGGCAGCAATCAGCACGCCCGTGAATACGGCCATGGCCCAGCCAAAGGTGATGACGATCCAGCCGCCACCATGTCCGTAAGTCTTGTTGAGCAGGCAGTTGGCCACCACGCCGTTGCCCAGCAGGATCAGTACGGCCGTGCCAATGAATTCATAGAGTAGGGCCTCCATAGCAATGCATCGTTTGAAAAGGGAATGTAAGGAGAATTGCCGGGCCATACGCCCCTTTCTTACGCCGGCCGTGTTACCTTGCGCCCATGAAACCCCTGATCGTTTATTGTTATGATGCCTATTGCGGCTGGTGCTATGGCTTCAGCCCGGTGATCAAAAAGATTTATGAGGAATACAAGGACCGCATTGACTTCGACGTGCTCAGTGGCGGCATGATTCCGGCGGAGAATCCTGCCCCTATCAGCCGTATGGCCGGCTACATTGCCGAAGCCTACAAAAATGTGGAAGAGCTTACCGGCATCAAATTCGGCGAGGATTACCTCTGGCATATCTTCAACCCCGACCTGAGCGACTGGTTCCCGGCTAGTGAGAAGCCTGCCATTGCCCTCTGCATTTTCAAAGACCTGTACCCCGACCAGGCCGTGCTGTTTGCTGCCGACCTGCAGTATGCCCTGCATTATGAGGGTCGCGATCTCTGCGACGACGAGGCTTACCGGCATCTGCTGCTCAAGTATAATATAGATGCGGATGACTTCTACCAAAAGCTGCACAGCGAGGAATACAAGGAGAAGGCCTACTATGATTTTGCCCTGTGCAAGCAGCTGCAGGTAACGGGCTTCCCGGCTGTGCTGATGCAGGTGAGTGATCGCAAGTTTTACCTGATCGCTCGCGGGTACACGTCGTATGAAGATCTGAGGGAAAGGATCGAAAACGTGCTGGCCGAAACCACCAATGCATGAATATGCCGTTGCAAAGTCTGAAAAGACTTTGGGCCTTGCCCAAAGAAGAACACGAACAAGAGACCTACCGGGAGATTGTGGATGGTGTGGTTTTCCAGGGCCATAATCTCTGGCTCCTGGCTGCCGCCATGGTGATTGCCTGTGTTGGCCTCAATGCCGGCAACAATGCAGCCATTATTGGGGCCATGCTCATTTCGCCGTTGATGGGCCCTGTTATTGGCTTCGGGTTTGGGGTGAGCATTTCGAAGCGTTCGCTCCTTTGGCTCAGCGTTAAGAACTGGCTGATCATGGTGGGCACCAGTCTCCTTGCTTCTTCCCTCTTTTTCCTGGTCACACCTTTTCATGATCCTACGAAGGAACTGGATAGCTTCCTGCAAGGCACCCTCTTCGATGTCATTCTGGCGTTTGTTGGTGGTGTGGCCGGTTTTGTGGGCATCATCCGCAAGGAGGCCATCAAGGTGATGGCAGGTGTGGCCGTGGCTACCGCCTGCATTCCACCGTTATGCACGGCTGGTTATGGTATCGCCAACCTGCGCTGGGAATACTTTGCAGGTGGTTTCTATTTCTTCCTGATCAATTGTTTCTTCATTGGGCTGGGCACCTGGGCTACCAGTTATTTCCTGAATTTTCAGCGCTACTTCAAGACTGCCAGAACCAGTCTGCATGGGCTTTCCCGGTGGGCCTGGCTGGTGGGTATTTTGCTGGTGCTGCCGAGCGTTTACCTCGCTTATCTCAAATGGGAACAGGTGCAGCTCGACCGCCATGCCACCCAATATGTGGAGGAGATCCGCACGCAATATCCGTCGCTGGTCATTGTGCGGCATGAGGCCTACCGAAAGGAAGGACAGCGTTTCCTGGATATCTCCCTGCTCAATGACAGCACCGCCGTGGCGGGAGCGGTACTGCAAGCCGCCAATGATCTGGACACCAGCATGCATGTGATCTGGCATTTTGCACCGGCAAGTCCGGCACCAGAAACGAGGTGGATGGTTCAGCAATTGAAGCGAATGGACAGCCTGGTGCGGGTTCAGGATTCCCTGATACGCCGGTTGTCTGCCAGCCAGCAAAACCACCCGGTTGAGTAATGTCATTGTTCCCGCATGCCGTAGACACTTATTTGCACCCACTATGATAGTAACCGTAACACTCAATCCCTGTATTGACAAGAGCTCCAAGGTGGAGAAGATGAAGCCCGAGAGCAAGCTGCGCTGCACCGAAGTGGTGAATGAACCCGGTGGCGGCGGCATCAATGTGACCAAGGCCCTGAAGAAACTGGACACGGCTTCCACTGCCCTGTTCCCAGCAGGCGGACACAACGGCGCCATGCTGCAAACCCTGCTGCAGAAAGACAGGCTGCTCTACCATGCGGTTGACACGAAGGTGGAGACCCGCGAGAACTGGATCGTGCTGGAGACCTCTACTAACAACCAATACCGCTTCACCTTTCCCGGCCTGCCGGTGGAAGAGCGGGCTATTGTGGACCTGATAGACGATATCAAAAGCTTTTCCCCCAGCTATATTGTGGCCAGTGGCAGCCTGCCGCCCGGTCTGCCGCCTTATTTCTACGGCCTGCTGGTGAAAACCGCCAATGCCCTGGGCGCCAAATGCATTGTGGATACTTCTGGCGAAGCCCTCGAAGCCCTGCGCGGCCGCAAGGCCTTCCTCATAAAACCTAATATTGGTGAGTTATGCAAACTGCTGGGCCGCGATTATATCGACAAGGCCGATGTGCCGCATGCCGCCCGGCAGGTATTGCGGGATGGTTTTGCAGAGATGGCGGCCGTATCCATGGGTCCGCTCGGTGCCTGGCTGATCACGGAGAGCGAGCAGTTCTTTGCCCCGGCGCCGGATGTGCCTAAGCGCAGCACCGTGGGCGCGGGCGACAGCATGGTGGCCGGCATCACCTACATGCTGCAAAAAGGGGGTAACCTGCTGGATGCATTGAGCATGGGCGTGGCCTGCGGATCGGCCGCCACCATGAACGAGGGATCGCAGCTCTTCAAGGCCGAAGACGCCTACCGCCTCTACCACGAAGTACGCAAACAGGTATAGGCTCCGCCGGTAGCGGGCAATTCGTTTCTTTGCGGAAATGATTGCGCTCATGCCTATGAAGAAATGGATGCTGCTCCTGTGCGGCCTGGCTGCGGGCCTGTTCTCCTTTACCCAGAAAACAGACAAAGCGCTGGAAGAATCCCTGGTGAAAATGACCGAAGGCTTCAAGGGCCAGGTGGGTTTCTATGTCAAGAACCTGAAGACCGGTCGCGTGGCCGGTTATAATGCCGATTCTATCTTCCCCACGGCCAGCATTGTGAAAGTGCCCATCCTCATTGGCATCATGGACAAGCTGGAGAAGGGGGAGCTCAATTACCACGACAAGCTCGAATACCGAGATTCCCTTTTTTATGCGGGAGAAGATATACTGGGCTCTTTCAAGGATGGCGAGAAAATAGAACTGAGCAAGGTGATGATGCTGATGTGCACTACCAGCGACAATACGGCCAGTTTATGGCTGCAGCTGCTGGCAGGCACCGGCACGCAGATCAACCGCCTGATGGAGGAACAGCGCCTGCCCAATACCCGCGTGAACAGCCGCACCCCGGGGCGCGAGGAAAACCGCAAGCAATATGGCTGGGGCCAGACCACGCCCACCGAAATGGCCAGCCTCTTTGAAAGGATGGTGAACCGGCAGCTGCTCAATGCCCATGCCAGCGAGCGGATGCTCAAGATCCTCTCCCGCAACTACTGGGACGAGGAAGGGCTGAGCCCCATACCCGCCGGCGTATTTGTGGCCAGCAAAAACGGCGCCGTGGATGCCAGCCGCAGCGAAGTGATGTATGTGAATGGCAAGAAGACGCCCTACCTCTTCGCCATCTTCACCAAGAACAACGCAGATCGTAGTTGGGAGCGCAACAATGAAGCCTGGGTGATGACGCGCAAGATGAGCGATTTCCTGTGGACCTATTTTAACGGCGACTGACCATGCGCTGGGACAAAGCCATATTGGATTTCTACCGACAGCTGAAGCCACCCACGGTGCCGACCGGATATGAAGTGCTGTATCCGTTTGGTGATGCCACGGTGTGGCAATGCTTTTCCGCCTTTTATGAGCGCTTCTATGCCGACAGCCGGCTGCGCCATATGCTGGTGGGCATCAACCCGGGCCGCTTTGGTGCCGGGGTAACAGGCGTTCCTTTTACAGACCCCATCCGCCTGAAGGATGCCTGCGGCATTGAGAACCCCTGGCCGCGCAAGCCCGAGTTGTCGAGCATCTTTATGTATGAAATGATGGAGGCCTTCGGCGGATTGCAGCATTTCTACGGAACATTCTACATTACATCGGTGAGTCCGCTGGGATTTGTGCAGCAGGGGAAGAACATCAACTATTACGACGACCGGCAGCTGGCGGAAGCCATCATGCCCTTTGCCGTGCAATGCATGGAGCAACAACTGCAATGGCCGGTGAACCGGGACGTGGCCTTCTGTATCGGGGAGGGCAAGAACCTGCAATACCTGCAGCAGCTGAATGCGCAGCACGGATGGTTCAAACAGATTGAACCGCTGGCGCATCCGCGGTTCATCATGCAGTACAAGCGATTGGAGATGGATGCTTACATTGCCAAGTACTTGGAATCATTTTCGAGGCACGGGGCATCCTGAATGCCTCACCATACCTGCCAGTCTGCGTTCACGG